>JALYSC010000368.1 GCA_030855005.1 Bacteroidota bacterium
TTCAACGATAGGTCCTGACGAGTTATCAACGACTGTGATATCCCAGAAGTCAATCAGGAAACCATTCTCCTGTCCCCCGAGAAATTCTATATAATAATTGCCTGCTCCGGACCATCCCTGTGAAGTAAGATTGGCGGAAGTCAACTGCATGGCATTGTATCCACCTGCACCATGCACCTGCATGGGTCCTGTGAATGCTTCTGACCAATTTAAAATATTGGCGCCGGTGGTTGACACACTGATCGGACCGAAAACGATATTTCCATTTGGATCCTTTACTCTATAAGAGTAGGCGATGTGCGCCGGATTAGGTGAAGTAACATTGAGGTGACCAAAGCTAAATCCCATAAAAACATTCTCTTTCGACGGATCTTTAACATGAATATAGAGTCTGCTGGATGGGTTGGTATTGCCGAAAGATGCAAAATTATTATACGCGGGACTACCAATATGCAGGGCCGCAAGGTCTGTGGTGGTATTTCCGCCAATTGTGATACTGGCATTGGGAGCTAGTTCACGAGTGCCTTCAGCGAATGAAAAATGAAAGAAACAAAAGTGAACCAGAGCCAGGGAGAGTAAAATGCGCATGTTAGTTGAGTTCTGTAATGTGACAACAATTAGGTAACAGAGGGTACACGAAGAAAAGAAAAATACAGGAAGTTTTCACCCTTATGGATTAACACCCGAATAGACTTATGTGGAAGATGCAAAATGCGAGGCAGCGCTGCCCGTATACTTGGGTTTGCTATCTCTCATTTCGTTTTCGAGCCAAGAAAATAAGAAGCCCTATCGCCACCACAGATCCCAGTATATAGATGAGGAATCGACTACCTGGTTTTTTATCCTTTATGAAGAGTTCGTCTCCCTGATTATCTCCGGAGACATTCTCATTAAAGATGATTGAATCATAAAACTTCTGTGAGTCTTCCTGAATGGGCGCTTTGGTCAATACATTGAATTGGAAGAGCTCATTACCGACAAATACAGAGTAAGTTTCAAAATAATTGTATTGACTATAAGCGTCAGTTAAAGCTGTAAAATGCAATGCCTTTAATCCTTTAAAGATTATTTTCTCGCTGGTTTTTGGCTGGTAGCGACCGAGTCGGGGATAGATAGAAACAAGGACAGAATCATACTTCACCTCGAGGGCGGAGGCAGAAGAAATCCTTCCCGGATTAGGGTCAGGGGAAATATTGCAGAAATAAACTGCATTGCCTGCCTGAAAAAAATACGTACGAGTGCCAAGGGTGTCAAAAATTGCTGGTTTGCCCGGCATTTGGAATGCAAGTTTGTCATTATATGGAATGGTTTGCCATTGCGCTGAACAAACTACATGTAAGATCAGGCAGATTGCGATGAGACTCGATTTCATGGTTCGAAGCTAATGACTGAAGTGTATAATTTCCAAATAATCTGTGAATCGTGAGTCGTGAGTTGCCAGCACTGAGGGAGTCGAAACGTGAGTTTTGAGTGGTCAGTTGCCAGCACTGAGCGGAGCCGAAGTGTGAGTTGTTGAGTTGTGAGTTGTGAGTCTCAAACATCCTACATTAATTGTTCATATAGATTAGACGGTAGGCAGTGGTCAGTAGTCCCTACTCAGTTAATTACAAGAAAGTCACTTTAGGAATTTAAATATGGATAATTAAAGGGAACCTCTATAAACTTGGGTTAAACATCTTCTCTCCCTTTAGGGGAAAGGGGCTGAGGAAGCAAATGAGAAGTTTTTTGAAGGTTCCTTAAGGCATGAAAGGCTGATACACGTAAGCCAGAGAGAAGTCCCTGGTCAGTGGCAAATATTAAAACATCTTTCCTATATGGGAAGCAGAAAATAAGGATTAAATAATTCGGGAATGATCTGTTATTCGGGTGCGTCTAGAGTCCCTAATATGTTATCTGGCATCCAGAGCACTAAAGATGAATAAAAAAAAAGCGCAGGTTGCCCTGCGCTTTTACTTGTTTTTTGCAATTTGACTAGAGTCGGCTGCAAAAAACAGGATGTTACATTTTGGATAATTTATCTCTGCAAGTCATTGCATTGGTAAGGTGAGCTCTAAGATCTCCAAGGGTTCCGCTTGCCCATGCTTTGATATCTGGATCGAAAGCATTGTTGGATGCATTTTCAAATTTGTCAACGGCATCTTTGTGAGCGGAAACTACATTATCGCAATAATCTTTATCGAAATCCATTCCTGATTTTTCACTCATTTTCATTATGAGATCCTGAACATCCTGGGTAGCAACTTTTGGTACTGCAATTGATTTCATTCCAGCGAGCGCTTCGAGATCTGCCTGTACTTTTTTGTGAGTTTCTTCCATCATCTTGCCCATGGCTTTCACATCAGCATTAGTTGCTTTTTGCTGTGCCAATTTACCTAAAGCGATTTCCTTCAGGTTCATTTCCGCAGTCTTCATCATGAATTCTTCGTCCCTTTCTCTGGTGGCATCATCTTTTGGTTTATTCATATCTTCTGCTACCTCTTCAGAGTCGGTAGTCTTGGCTTCATTTTTACAGCCACCAATAAAGAAGAGGCTGGAAGTGATGCACACAAGAGTTAAAACGGTGTTTCGGAAGTTTACGAGAGTTGTCATGGTTGATTTTTTTGGTAAATAGAAGGAACAAAGGTCGTCAATATATTATAAATACGCATTACACGATATGCATGAAATGTTACACAATTTGGTCAAATTACTTACAAGGAGCAAAGGCTTAAATACGCCTTCCTTAGGCTGGGTGAGTGGAAAAACAATGCATCGAAAACAAATAATGTTCAAAGATTATTTCCCTCAATGAAAATCATATCATAGCTTATTCGGCATTAGCAGGTATAGCAATCCTCTGATTTTTTGCCTTTACGATTTCTCTTACCCTGTAGACGAGGTATAGGCACCAAAGCATAAAACCAACCATAACAAACCCAAGGATATTAAAGTGTTCCAAAGGGCTTGTTTTCGTCTGTTGAACCACCACATAACCTGCGAAAATAGCGGCCAGACCCCCGGCCATTTGCTGGAGGGAAGAATTAATACTCATGTACGCTCCCCGATCATAGGCTTCAGGAATAGCTGAATTGAGTGCAACTGCCGGAACCATCCTGCTCATAATACCCATAAATAGAATTATGTTGACCACAATTACAATCCATATAGGAACAGGCGTCAGATTGGTATAGACCAGAATCATCACCGTCGCAATTGCGGTTCCTATTGCAAATATTTTGAGCTTATCAATCTTGTCACTTAGCCGACCAATAATAGGCATGATGATCATACTGGATATCCCGGTGCATAAAAAGATTATTGGCAATTGTGTTTGGGTGATATCAACATTATTGACAAGAAATGCACTTGTAAATGGCATAAGCATAAACCCACCCATCGATAAAATTGCAGTGGCCAAAAATCCAACTCGATAATCTTTCTTCTGTATTGTGTGCCATAGATGCTGTAGAGCATTTTTATCGTGTTGCAGTTTTAAATGTGTGGTGAGTGGTCTCACTTTGAGGATGATGACCAGCATGATAACGAATGCTGCTCCTGCGACCATAAAAAATGTAGAATGCCAGCCCCATTTATTTGCTAAAAGAAGTCCAATTGGAATGCCTAGTATCTGACTTCCGGCAAACGCCATCTGTACATATCCCATCACGCGCCCGCGCTGATTGAGCTGAAATACATCTGTAATGATTGCCATCAGGATGGATCCCACTACTCCTCCAAATATTCCTGTAACTACTCGAGCTATCAGAAGTGAATGATAATCCCAGGCCAATCCACAAAAAACAGTGCCAATGATAAAACCGATGTAAAAGAAAAGCAGAATTTTCTTGCGGTCAAATTTATCTGCAAAGCCAGCTGCCAAAAAACCAGAGATACCGGCACTAATGGC
>JALYSC010000369.1 GCA_030855005.1 Bacteroidota bacterium
CTAATAAACAGCACATCTAATCACGAACCAATAAATTCTTAGGAAATAATAAAATAAACATCTTACACAGCCAAATACTTAATTAAAATAGAAATCTTAAGTATAACTATAAAAAAAAACATCAACCCCTCTTTAACTCCGAACTCATGGGCGAGATATTCAGTATGTCCCGGATATTGGAAACCAGCCATCTGCATGGCATTCTTACTGATAGGAGCTGTCACCAATACATCAATATGTCCTTCCTTCAGATCTCTGACGGCATGGTCAAGCGATATATGAGCAAAGCGTCCTCCTTCCTCTGTTTCTTTCCCCAAAGCGATATTGACTGTATCCTGCCAGGAATTGACCACATTGATTTTCTGATGATAGATCTTATCACCTCCGCTCGTAGTATGAAATGAAAATTCGGGAGGGTTGACTATATTTTTATGATAACTGACCACCTTGCTGGATCCATAGATCACAGGCGTACAAAGCTGCGTGACCGATGGATGGGACAGCGTCTTGATGATGACTTCCAGCCCGATGCCATTGATGTCGCCAACGGTAATGCCTACACGAATTGAACCCATGAATAATTGATTAGGTAAAGGAATGAAAGGCCTAATATACTGATCAGACCGCTCTTCTCGAACGCATCCAGCTGGTGTCCATACTTAACAGGATTCCAATCAGCAATCCGAAGCCAATCAGCGAGGACCCCCCCGAGCTGATAAACGGTAATGGTATACCAATCACAGGCATCAGACCCATAGTCATACCAATATTGACAAGGACATGAGTAAACAGAATACCCAACACCCCGAAAGCATAATGCCTGATAAAGGACATACGTGCCCGCTCACCAATATCCACCACACGTAACATCAGGATCATAAACAACACGATTACAGCTACTGAACCGATAAATCCATGCTCCTCGCCAATAATGCTATAGATAAAATCCGTGCTTTGTTCAGGTACATAATTGAGTTTTGTCATGGTGCCTTCCAGATAACCCTTGCCGCTAAACCCGCCTGAGCCAATCGCAATTTTTGATTGTAGAATATTGTACAAAGAACCTCTTGGATCGCAATCCTCCGGCTTGAGCCATACATTGATACGGTCCTGTTGGTGGGGCTCCAATACATTGGAAAAAATATAATTGCTTGTGAATGCAAATCCAAATAACAGGATCATGCCTGATGATAGCAGCACTATCTGCCTGGTCTGCCCTGCTCTGAAACTTTCAATAATTGCATATAATATGTAGAATCCTGCCAATGCAATCACAGGCTGAAGAAACCCAAGTACAGCCAGCACAATCGAGACAAATAATATGCCCAGACTCACCAATACATGCTGCTGATTACGCTTGAGACTGCTCAATAGAAATATACTTCCTGCAAAAAGAAGAAGTGGTATGGTAACGAGAATTCCAAATTTTAAAGTGACAATAAACAATAATGCCAACAGGAAAAACAACACCGGAATCCACATTGCCAATCCTTCACGAAAAAGAATAATAAAAATAGATAAAAAGACAAGCGCCGATCCTGCATCACCCTGACCCAACACTAATGCCATGGGAAGTAATATGATACCAGACGCAATCATCAGGTCACGTGTATCCGACATGCGCGTACGGTGATGACTTAGAAAGGAAGCTAAAGCCATGATCGTGCCGACCTTGGCTAACTCGGTAGGCTGAAAATTAAACCAACCCAATTGAAACCAACTGGTAGACCCTTTGACGGTTGAACCAATAATTAACACAAGGACAAGTAGCAGTATCGTAAAGGCATAGAATGGATAAGCAAAGCCGCTCCAGAATTTCCAGTCAATGAGCTGTGTCCCGGTAAGTATGATAAATGTAGCTATGGCAAAAATACTCTGACGTCCGGCCTGGGTTTTAAAAAAGGGAGTTTCGGAATCAGGCTGATAGCCGGCTGCATAGATCATCATCAGGCCGATGATAATCAGGCTGATGACAATTGCAAAACTGATCCAGTCAAATCTCCTCATGAAAATGAAAACCCTTATTGATCGTAGATAAGAAATTCTTCTCCTTTGATCATATCCGAAACTATCAGGGATGCCGGGAATTCCTTTGCCATTTTTTTCATAAAACCCTGTGCTTTCTGATTGGTCAGAAAGGCGCCGGTTTTGAGGTAGAAATAGGGTTCGTTATGTGAAAAGTGAATCGGGTAGTCCGGATATTTTCGTTCGTACTCACGCTGCACAGTTTCCATTAGCCTTCGTTCCGTTGTAGCCAAAATTTGAAGTCGGTATCCCCGTACTTCTTTAGTACCCATATTGAATATTTTCCACCGCTCCATAAGGTCAGCGACCCGCTCCTGTTCGATGATCTGTGCCTTGAGGCAAAGACCACAGGACAGGCTGATGAACAAGGTGAAAAATATCCGGTGGATGTGGTTCGTCATTAATAGGATTGCTGTAATGAGTCTATTTAACCTATTTATTACTGGATGGTTTCTTTTACGATGGCTACACTCTGGCTGCAACCTAGCCTGTCGGCTCCAGCTCGGATCATCTTCATTGCCTGGTGATATCGATTGATACCTCCGGATGCTTTGATGCGGATGGCCGGATCAAGATTCCTCCGCAAAAGTCGGATAATTTCTTCTCTTACCGGGTCACCAAAAAATCCGGTTGACGTCTTAACGAAATGCAGTCCAATCTCATTGCTGATTTCACAGATATGTAGGATCTCATCCTCTGTCAGTAACTGGGCTTCAATAATACATTTGAGCGTAATGCCGGCCTCTGTAGCTGTTCCATGCAAAGCTTTCATTTCATTTCGGGTTAATTCCCAATGACCTGTTTTTGCTGCCGAAAGATTTATCACCACATCTACTTCATCCGCTCCTAAATCAGCTGATCGCCTGATGGATGCAACTTTAGCTTCCACATGGTCATATCCAATGGGAAATCCGGCGACCGTACAGAGTAAAAATGAACGTTCTCCTGCTTTTTCGCGAGCATACTCCAGGTACATCGGAGGGATACAGATTGCCTTGAATCCATATTGTTTTGTCTCTTCTATCAACCGATCTATAATGGATTCATCGCCATCCGGACGCAGATAACTATGGTCGATGTAATGAGCTAATTGCATGGAAGGAATTAAAGATTTGGGATCAGACGGCCACCTGATGTTCGCGAAGGGCCTGGTTAAGTGATACTTTTTTATCTGTTGATGCCTGTCGCTGGCCTATGATCAGGGCACAAGGTACATTGTACCTGCCAGCCGGATATTCCCGTTCATAAGTACCGGGGATAACTACCGAACGCGCCGGTACTCTTCCTTTGTAAGTGATGGGTTGAGGCCCGGTGACGTCAATAATATGGGTCGATTGTGTGAGTACCACATTCGCTCCAAGGACACTTTCACGCTCCACGATCACACCTTCCACGACAATACATCGGGATCCTATGAAACAATCGTCTTCGATAATATTTGGACTGGCTTGTGGAGGCTCCAGAACACCTCCTATCCCAACGCCGCCACTCAGGTGTACGTTTCTGCCAATCTGTGCGCAAGATCCCACTGTAGCCCATGTATCCACCATGGTGCCTGATGCTACATAAGCTCCGATGTTGACGTACGATGGCATTAGTATGGTGCCTGATTCTACAAATGCTCCATAACGCACCAATGCATGCGGAACGACCCTTACTCCCTGAGCAGCAAAGCCTTTTTTCAAAGGAATTTTGTCGTGAAACTCAAATGGACCTACCTCAATCGTCTCCATGGTCTGGATGGGAAAATAAAGGGTAATGGCTTTTTTAACCCATTCATTAACCTGCCATTCTCCAGGGGCAATCTGATCAGCTACGCGCAACTGCCCGTTATTGAGAAGCTCCATACATTCCCGGAT
>JALYSC010000028.1 GCA_030855005.1 Bacteroidota bacterium
CGGCAGTTAACATAATTTTAAAAGCACCGGTAAATGCCAGAATAGCCATTGCAAAAATACCCAGCATGAAAAATCCTACGGAAGTCAGTGCAATAGGATGAATGTCCTGGCAATATCTTTTTACAAGATTTGCACTAAGGCCATAACACAAAGTACCAATCACAACAAAAATGACATACGAACTGACGCGCCAGTCCTTCTCACCTAACATTAAAATGGCGATACCTGAACAACCCAACAATAGTCCAATTAAGTAATGCTTTTTAAATGGTGATTTAAAGAAAAGTATTCCAATCAGTAGAGCGAAAATTGGTGTGAGGCTATTTAAAACACCTGTTACCGCACTACCCAATCTCGTTTCTGCGAGAGCGAATAAAAACGAAGGCACGCCATTTCCCGTAATTACAACTAGTGTTACTAACCACACCTTGCCTTTTGGAAAAGGTACTTTAGAAATAAGAAAGATCGGAATGAATGCAAGAGCGCTTATGGCAATGCGGAATGCTCCTACCTGAATTGGTGTAAAATGGATGAGTCCTTTTTTTATCAGAATAAATGATCCACCCCATACAAAGGCAAGTATCATAAAGGTTGCCCAGTACTTCCATTCATTATCTTCTGTTGTTGCTACGACTTTTGTCATGATTTCATAGCATATGCGTTGACATCATTCCATACGCGCCATACATTTTTATAACAGATCTTTTCAATATCATCATCAGAATATCCGCGCGACAACAATTCTGCTATAAGATTTGGATATGTGCTTACATCTTTGAGCCCTTCCGGCAGACTATCTCCCAGCCCATCATAATCAGAACCTATACCTAAATGATCAATACCTACAAGTTTTCGCACGTGATCAAAATGATCGGCTACCATTTTTACATCTGCATACAAATCGGGATACTTCCTTTTGAATTGTGAGGTGATTGATTTGGCAGTTTCATTTTCTTTATCAGCTTCTGCAGCGTCAAGCCTTCGTTGTAATTCTTTCTTCCTTTGTGCCCTTGATTTTGCAATATTCGCATCTAAAAAATCAGATCCAAAATTGATCTGAATCACACCATTTTTTTTACCTAGTAATTTGATCATTTCATCACTCATATTTCGTTCCCAACCGGGTGTAAATGCGCGGCATGAAGAGTGGGTTGCAAGAACAGGCACCCGTGACAATTCCATCACATGCTCATACGCTGCATCAGAGATATGCGAAACATCTATAATCATACCTGAATCATTCATCTTCTCGATGACTTGCTTTCCAAATGGACTCAATCCATTCCATGTCCTCATAGAATCGTATGAACTGTCGCATATGTGATTGTCCTTCCCATGCGTCAGTGTAACATAACGGATGCCTTGTTCGTAGAAATAATCAACATCATCGAGCGATGCTATGGGAGCTCCATTCTCAAGTCCCATGGGAAGAGAAATAAGTCCTTTACTAAAATTATCTTCAATTATTTCTGGAGAAAATCCTGCGGCAAATTTATCAGGATGAGCTGCAATTATGCTCTGTATCATAGCAATAAGCGAATCCGCTTCTGCTTTTGCGGACTTTAGGTCAGACTGAAAAGAAGCAGGGATATAAATTGCCATAAATGCAGCTGACAGTCCTCCCTTCTTGGCGCGAACGTAGTCAAAATCGCCTTCCTTACTTTGGATCGGGAGATTAAGAAATTCACCTTCAGGTCTAAAATTTAATAGGCTCAGACGCCAGGGCAGATCGATGTGTCCGTCTACAATAATGAATTTATGGGCAAGATATTCAGCATGCTGGAGAATTAGATCCATCATGGAATCAGAAGTATTTCCATATGCAATGATACGTGAAGGTACTGTATTAGCCAAAAGCTAATGCATTTGAAAAAAGGCAAATTAATTACATGATATCCTTCTAAAAAAGCTTCCTATCTATTTACCTGACATGTAATAAGTTTTTTGATTATTCCATACCGCATTTCAAAGACATCGCCAAAAACAGCATCCAGTATACCTGCTCCTGTAATCTTACAATTTACAGCTCATTCGGCAAACACTATATCGTTCTTTTCAGTGAGTGTAAAATATCAATCAATGGTTTGCCGTGAAATGCATCGTTTTCAATTTACTTGTCAAATGCATTTTTGCCTTCGTAATAAAAACAACCTGGCAAATCCCAGATCACATCATTGATGAGACAACTAAGTATCATGACAGGATCTCTTTCACTTAAACCCTGCATATAAGTTTCTATAGTCTGTTTGTTATTTAACATAACTAGGATAAACTTTGAAAGGTGGAGGTAGAAATCAAAACGGATAGGGAAATTATCTCTTCAGAAAGATTAATATTATTTCTGCATATATAGCTTATATACTTTGGAAAATAATTATATTTATCACAGTTGAAATTTATTCCAGTTGAAAACAAAAACCACTCACCATGGCATTCTCCAAGGCTCATCTCTATGGGCAATCCGAACTACTTACCAGTGGATTTGCGAAAGCTTTTAGTCATCCGGCAAGACTCAAAATTCTAAGCAAATTAATCCATGAAGGTCCATGTACTGTACAGTATTTGGCAAAGCTCCATCCAATCTCACAACCGGCTATTTCACAGCATCTTGAGAACCTCCGTGTATTGGGTTTGGTGACTTTTCGCGAAGTTTTTCCGTATACCTTTTATAGCGTTAATAAACGGAATTTGCGCAAAGGCGAATTACTGATCAAAGCATACCTGGATTCGCTGGGAAAGCGCAAATGAAGTGAGCGAACTATAAGCTTAATTTCCAACATGATGGGAATTATAGCTTATCAAACTCAACTTACTTCATACGTATATAGCTTATAACTTAAACTAATAATTTTCGAAAGATGGTTTTGGTAAAGTTCTTTCTATATTCCTGAATCCAGACGTATTTAGCTTATAAGCGAACTGGTATTTATCAGTGGATGATTTTGGTTTTGCCCGGCATGTATTCCTTATATAATAAGTATAAGGCTTATAAATAAACCTCCAATGTACCTCTGGATGGTTGCGGTGTAGTCCATCTTATTTTATTAAACCATTCGTTTATAACTTATATCCAAACATTCTATTTCTCATTAGATGAACACGGTATCCTCCATATTTACGTGAATCCATACGTATATAGCTTATATCCAAAATGCTATTTCTCTTCTGATGAGCACGGTGTACTCCTATTTTTAACTCCGATTTCAAACGTAAATAGCTTATATCCTACATGGATATACTTATCATCTGCTTTCAGCATGTCCCAATCTATTAGCCAAAAGCCATACGTATATAGCTTATATATATTAAAATGATTTGAGGCCTGTCTGTCTCTTCAATTGATCAATTCCCTTTAAGCGATTTGTTCCACCTACTTCTCTTCCCAAGCCGATTCCAGTTTTTGTACCGCCTTCTTCATATCAATTCCTTTACCCAACACAGCTTTAAATATATCACCACGCTCCTTAAGCATAGGCAACACGTTCTTCAATGTGAAGTCCGATAATTTCAAACCTTTCTTCACTTCTTCCCAGTGAAGTGGCATCGACACTGTTGCTCCAGGCTTAGGTCTTACTGAATATGGAGCAGCCAATGTAGCCTGCGGACGATTTTGTAAAAAGTCCAGATATATTTTACCTTTTCGCTTCGATGTAAGCCTTTCAATACTTGTCACATCAGGCATTTGTCGTTGCATCATTGTCACAATCAACCGTGCGAATTCTTTCGATTGCTCATAATCGTATTTTGCATTCAGAGGAATATAGATGTGGAGACCGGTAGATCCGGAAGTTTTGCAATAACAATCAATCTCTGCAACGGATAATATATCATACGCCACGCGGGCAGCTTTGATAACAGTGTCAAAATTATTTTTATCAGGATCAAGATCCAGAATACACCAGGTAGGATTGTCAGGTTTCTGCACTGTGCTGCTCCACGGATTCATTTCGATGCAACCCATATTCGCCATGTAAAGCAAACTGGCTTCATCCATTGCCACCAGAAAACTCTTATCTACATCTTCATCAGCGCTTCGATATGGAAATGTTGTTGCCCACTCAGGTGATTTACCTTTCACATCCTTTTGATAAAAACTTTTTCCAGCATATCCATCCGGATGACGATTTAGTGACATGGGCCGGTGCTTAAGGTAAGGTAGCATATATGGAGCGACCTGGTAATAATAATTCAGCAGATCACGTTTGGCAATTTTTTCTTTCGGCCAATACAATTTATCCAGGTTAGTAAACTTCATCTCATGTCCGTTCACTTTTTTCACTTGTGTATCTTCTGATGGATTGAGAAGTGTCTTTCGGGTGGTGTCTGTGAAGGCCATTATTTTTTCTTTTAGCAATTTAGGTTTGGCAATTTTGCGTGCAGGGACTTTGGTTTCTGCTGCAACATCTTTTGCATTTTTATCTTCCCGCATTCCTTCAAATGAAGGGTGTCGCATCACACCATCCGATGTCATTTCAGTATAACTCACTTCACACACCAAATCGGGCTTTAACCATGTGACAGTTGCATGCGGGGGATTATGACGGAAACGGGAAGGTTTATTGACATCAATGATTTCTACGAATGGATTTGTTTTACGCTCCAGGCTTTTAAATTTATGCATCATCTCACGCTGCAGTTGCTGCGAAAAACCTGTTCCAATCTTTCCTATGTAATGTAGTTTCCCTTTTTCAAAAACACCTACCAGAAGGGATGAGAAAGTTTTACTGGTACCTTCGTTTTGAGTGTAACCTCCAATCACCACTTCATGACGAAGATTTGCTTTCATCTTCAACCATTCCTTGGTGCGAACATTTGGATAATACAAGCTTTCTGCTCTCTTGGCCATAATTCCCTCCAGTCCCATTTTCGCAACTGCCTTGAGGAGTTCTGAAGCTGAGGAATCAAATGAACCACTGATACGGATAATAGGCGAATGATCAGGAAGGACTTTCTTAAGAAATGTCCTTCTCTCATGTAAAGGCACCTGCGTAAGGTCATAGCCTTCGTACCACATTATATCAAAGAGATAGTAAGCTAATTCACCATCTATTTCACTGCGCCAATTTTGTAGTCCTCCAAAATCAGGTTTTCCATTTTCATCCAGCACTACTATTTCACCATCCACTATTGCTTTTACATTCCAATCTTTCACCGCAACAAAGACAGGATAAAATTTTTCATTGAATGACTTTTGATTTCGAGAGATGAGTTCTGTACTATTACCCTGGATCATTGCTACTGCACGGTATCCATCCCATTTAATTTCATAGAGCCATCCACCCTCATCAAAAGGCTCAGATAAGGTCGCCAACATGGGAGAAAATATTTTTGGATAGGGAGCTTTACGAGCGTCCGTAGGAAATTTAAATCCGGTCAGACTTTTTTTTTACCAGTTTTTGAAGGAGCGGATTTCCTGGTTGCTGCTTTTTTGGTTGCAGCAGGTTTAACCGGATTCCTTTTAGCTGAAAGAGATTTTGATACCAATTTCTTGGTGGTTATCTTTTTTAAAGCAGAGGTTTTTGAAGTGGCAGTTTTCGAAGGAGATTTAGCAGCTAAAGTTTTCTTTGCAATCGTGCTTTTCGCTGCAGTCTTTTTAGAAGGAGTTTTTGTAACCCCATTCTTAGGAGCCAAAGCCTTTTCTATTTGTTCGAGTGTTTTTCCGGAGACAACAGATTTGTTTTTCAAAGTGATGTCTGACTCAGAAGCATACTTATCTTTATGCTTGATGAGCAGCCAGGAATTTTCTGATTGCTTTGTATGTACCAGTGCCCACTCACCTTTCATTTTCTTGCCATGCATGACAATCTTGATGGAGCCATCTTTTAATTGTTTGAGCAAGTGTTTTTCCTGAGCTTTTTTGCCTTCTATTTTTTCAAGTGGTTCATACCATCCTTCGTCCCAAACTATCACGGTACCTGCTCCATAATTTCCTTCAGGAATGGAGCCTTCAAAATCACGGTAATTGTAAGGATGATCTTCTACCATCATCGCAAGTCTTTTGGTAGGCGGATCAGTAGAAGGACCTTTGGGAACAGCCCAGCTTTTCAGCACGCCTTCCATTTCGAGACGAAAGTCATAATGGAGGTGAGAAGCGGCATGTTTTTGAATTACAAATACGAGTTGTCCACTTTTAGGTTTGCCACCTTCAGGCTCTGAGGTGCTTTTGAAATTCCTTTTCTCGTTATACCTGATAAGACTCATGATGCCTTCTTTTTAGTAGCAGGTTTGCCGAGACTGGCTTTAAGTTGATCAAAAAGATCATCCTTTTGCGTATACACCACTTCCAGTTTCTTGGTTGGGATTTTCTTACCTGAAGCTTTGCTCTTTATAATCTTCATGAGTTCCTTTTTATACTCATCTTCATATTGAGCCATATCGAACTTTGCTGAGTACTGCTTGATTAGTTCCAAAGCCATGGTGAGTTCTTTTGGAGAAATACGCACACCTTCTGGTAGTTTCAGTTCAGTTGGCTGTCTTAATTCCTCTTCAAAACGCAATTGTTGTAGCATCAGGTAATCTCCTTTGGGACGGATGACTGACAGATGCTCCTGCGAACGCATGACAAATCTGCTGAGGCCAACTTTTTTAGTTTTCTCTAAAGCTTTCAACAGAAGCTGATATGCTTTCTCACCGCCTTTTCCAGGTTCAAGGAAGTATGGACTTTCATAATAGACCTGATCAATTTCATGCTCTTCCACGAAAGCTTCAATCTCGATAATCTTTGTTTTTTTGGGACTGGCTGCTTCGAAATCAGAAGGATCCAAAATGACATAATCATCTTTAAAGAGAAATCCCTTTTTTATTTGTTCCCAAGGCACTTCCTTACCTGATTTTTCACTCACTCGTTTATAATGTATCGGACTCATGGTTTTCCCATCCAGCATATCGAGTTCGAGCCGGCTATCCTGCACTGCAGAATAAACTTTAATAGGGATGTTGACAAGACCGAAGCCTATTGAACCTGTCCACAGAGATCGCATAATGAATTGGTTTTAAAACAATACGGTAAAAACCGGTTAACACCTATTCAACAGCATGGCCTTGTTTTTGTTTTTATTAGCCTTGGAAAGCAATACCCGACACTATTTTAAGTTCTAAGGTCCTCCTTGTAACAAGCAATCTGATCATGATCTCTCATCGATATAAATGCATCTTTATTCACATCCCTAAATGCGGTGGCACGAGCATAGAAGATGCTATTTGGCCTGAGCCCCGGAAGTCTGAGGATTTGTGGATGGGGTTTGTCAGTCCTTTTCACAATAAGTATCAGACCGGGGGACTACAACATCTTTTCGGAGTTCAAATCCGTGAAGAAGTCGATGAGGATAATTTCAATTCGTATTTCAAATTTACGATCACACGAAATCCATGGGATAAAGCGATCTCGCAGTATTTCTACATGCAAAAACGACCTGATCTGCGGTCATTTCTTGGTATGGCAGAAGATGACTCTTTTGGAAATTATCTCAATTTAATACAAAAGAAAACGCATGTTCAATGGGAACCACAATCTAAGTTTATCCTTGATGCCAAGGGTAATTTGTTAGTCGACTTTGTTGGACGACTAGAGAACATGGATCAGGATACGCAATACATATTTCAACGAATTGGACTTCAAGAAAAAATTACGCATGTCAATTCGACCAAGCACAAACATTATTCAGTTTATTACAATGCGGAATTACAGGAGACGGTAGCAGATATATATCGGGAAGATATACGCCTTCTTAATTATTCCTTTGATCGCATAACAGAGATTCCTGTTGGATAGCGTAGGGAAGATTGAATGAATCAAATTATTCTTTCTGCAGATCGAAAATTAAAATATTGTCAGACTCAAAGACTTTAAAGTAATGTTCTGAAAGATATTGGTGAAATTCCACGTAATGATCCAGCCACCAATAGGATGGCCATGCAAAAACAATGTACTGCGTGCCATTGGAGCGCATTCTTTCAAGTTCTGTAATAGAGGTTGTATCATCAACCGGAGGTCCCCAATACATTCCATCTTTTTCGGTAAATGAAAAATATGTGCGCCCGGCAAGCATTGTTTCGGAGATCTGTAATAAATTATCATCAACAAATAAAAATTTGCTACCCTCAGGGATTATCTCTTTTAAATCTTCTATTGCAGACCGTGTTTTGTATATCCACGATTGCTGAAACTCTTCCCTATAATTGCGTGGTGATATAAGCGGCCAATTACTTACATCAGGTACAAGCATAAATTCATAAATCTCAACTGCGTAATCATTCAAATCCCAAGTATATAAAACATCCAGTGAATCCATATCAATCTCACTGATGGTGCATCCGCCAGGAGAGATAGCTGTACCTATTGTTGGTTTTCCGGTGCTCTTTGACTTTTTTCGCGAAGCACTTGTCCCGACATATATTTTGTCTTTATAAAAACATAATCCTCTGGTATAGCCTGGCAGTATGACCGTTCTATCATCATCCACAAATCGCAATACCTTATTCCGCGATTCACAAAACGCAATGCTAAAACCAATACCACAAATCGAATGAGGCTGCTTCAAACCCGAAGCGATTTCCTTACCCTTTGTGACATTGTAGATAAAACCATTATTAGCAGTGTTCCAGTCATTAGCAATTTCTTTGAGGCCGAAACCTGAAACCAGAATATCAGACTTGTATAGGCTAATTGAATTAATATGAAAAGTATCAGTTCCGGTTTTTTCCAGTGCCAGGCTCCAAAATATTTCTTCATGTATAATTTCTGCACCATGCAATGTCAATCTGATGATTTCATCAGTACCACTGGAAACTACATAGAGTGTCCTTTCGTCAGGCGATAACAAAAATGAATGTATATCCTTGACAAGTGCGAGTGGATATTGAGATACAAGATTAAACGTCCTGAGATCAAATACCAATACCGCCGGTGGACCAATGACTCCAACCTTACCACTTGCACTATGCTGCAAACCAACAAACAAATATTTAGAAGACATGGCTAATCCTAACATTCCGGTCTGTAAAATCTCAGGAGGAAGATTAACAATTTTGAATTCTTTAGTAATGATATCTAACACACCAAGATTGGGATATGTCGGTGTATCTATGGTATTACAAAACGTAATAAGGATATTCATCAATTGAGCAGATTAAAACCTATCAGGCGTTCATTTTTAATCACAAGTGTTGTATACGATCGTAGATAACCAGTCATGTCTGCATAGTAGTCGAGATACCAAAAAGTAGTCCATGTGAAAAAGATAAACTGAACTCCTGATTGTTGACCTTGCTTTACTTCTGCGATTGCATGCTCATCAGTTTCCGGAGGGCCCCAATATGCGCCCTGCTGATCAATAAACTGAAGTCGCCTTCTGCCATGATACCTTTCCGGAACGCCCCAATCATTCGCATCAACCAATATAAAACTTCCTCCTTCAGGTACGATAACAAGAATTTCCTGGAGGGATTTATTAATACGATGAAACCATGAATCACGTAACCAGACGGAAGGATCACTTTCAATTCCCTGCCTCAACAAATGCTGATGAAGTAATCTGCATGATGACTCAAAACGGGTAAGAAATTCATTCATGTATTTTTCCAAGGGGTTCAGACTGTAATTGTTGCCATGAATCCGATAAGAACCCAGCTCTTGTTCAATTGCTCTAATCCTTCCATAGACCGGAGCTAATGTTTGTAAATACTGATCTGTACAAGTGATATACTCTGCTTCAGGAATTGGAAGGACCTGAGACAAAAACATCCGTGACCATGCATTACCGCTTGTGGGCGGACTATGCGGAGGGCCACCACTTGCTGATGGTCCTATGCGAAACACTTCATCACGCAGATCACCATCTGATAACTGTAATGACGGAGTTACCTTACCTGTTGCCTTACCGGCTCCATTGATTTCGTTTAGAATCCAATGCACTTTAGCAACAGTGGATCCCTGAAAAAGCGGAATAATTTTTTCAACGGCTGATGGATGCAGCACATCATCTGAATCCAGGAAAAGAATAATATCTCCTGAACATTTTATAAACCCGGCATTAAATGCCGAAGCTTGACCTCCATTTTGCTTTAATACCGGAATAATCTTTTCATTATACCCAAGAATGATTTCAGCAGAATGATCTGTTGATCCATCATCCACCACAATGACTTCTATATGAGGATACGTCTGCATCAGCGCGCTATCAATCGCATTCCGCAAATACGAACTATAATTATAACTCGTAACAATAATACTGACTTTTGCAGGATTTGTCAAGATGTTACACGTTTAGATTTTACATCTTCCAATTCATAAATCATCAGCAATTCATTCTTCTGAATGCACTTATAATGTGTATCCAGATGGTGTCGGAATATTGTAAAATAATCCATGTACCAAAATGAACTCCACGTTAAAACAAAATAACAGACTCCCTCCATCCGATATTGCTCTAAAGCCTCGATGGCTTCAGCATCATGTGTTGGTGCGCCCCAATACTGCCCATCCCGTTCGATCAAATGGAAACGCGGCCGCTGTAAAATGGATTGGCCTGCGGTCCATGCATCATCATCAACGAGGATAAAAGGTGCATGTTGAGGAATCGTGACATCGATTTGCCGCAGGCTATGATCCAATTTATGAAACCAGTGATCCCTGGGCCAGGACAAGGGATCCACTTCAATTCCGGATTTTAATAAATACGTGCTCAATACTTCGCAGCCATATTCAAACCGATTAAAAAAGATTGGCATATAATCCGGTCTCAGCGTATTATTCGTCCCATGCACCCTGTAACATCCTAATGGATTTGAAATACGCCGGATCTCTCCAAATAGTGGTGCCAAAATAAACAGGTAATGATCAATACCTCCCTTAAACACAGACACAGGAATTGGCATGACCTCTTTTAAAAATTTCCTTGCCCACGCATTTCCACTTGTGGGAGGACTTTCAGGAGGGCCACCGCAATACGCCGGACCCAATTTTATCAGCTGATCCCGCAGATTACCTTCCACTAAAACACCATCCGGAAGGAGTCTGCCTGATTTGTGACCCAATGCATCAATCCTCCACAAAGGCCAATGGACTTTTGCGGCCTTGTCATCAAATGTCAACACAATATTTTCCAATGCATCCGGATGAAGCACATCATCTGAATCGAGGAATATGATAATATTACCTGTACTTGATTTGTAACCTTCATTAGCAGCCGAAGCCTGACCTCCATTTTCTTTGAAGATGGATTTGATCCGGTCGCGATATGAAGCAATGATCTGACGCGAATCGTCAGTAGATCCGTCATCTACTACAATCACCTCGGTATTGATATACGATTGACCTATGGCACTATCAATTGCCTCAGCTAAGTATGCTGCGTAATTGTAATTGATAATGATAATACTGACGAGTGCGTGAGGATCCATACATTTCAATCTTAAACACCGGAGTCAGTTAAAAATTTTGATAATACCTTGTCTGTGTCGAGGTATTCTGCTGCTATTTCGTAAGCTTTATCAGCGTGAAAAGAATAATTGCTTTCGACTGTTTCAATTGCCTCAATGGCCTCTGCGATATTAGTGACAGCAAAAAGTCCCGCCCCGGTCGGAAGATGATCACTAAAACCAGTCTCTTGTAAAATGACAGGACGACCCGAAGCCAAAAAAGCAGCACTTTTATCACTAAACCAACCGGAGGATGTAGCCTGATACATATTTTTTACAACACTGAATTCTCCACGACAGGAAGAAAGATAAGTACGAAAGGAATCCACTGTAAAGGTTACTTCCTGTGCAGATGTGATGCGCCATCCATGTTCTTTTAATTCTCCTTTTTTAAGCTGCGGTAATCCTGAAACAGCCATTTCCATAGGAACTTTGACTTTTTCCGGCAGTAATAAAAATTTATGAAACTCCATACTCTTATGCCCATAGGATACCCCTTGATAGTTGACAGTCTCGCTATAAGAGACCCAGTTCATAATAGTGCTATACGGGGCGCTATCTGGTGGAGAAACACGATTAAATAAAGGAAGGTGTACCGGATTGAATACATACTTCCATGTCAATCCACATACAGGAATAATATTTCCTTCACGGCCGATATTCATCCCATTGGTGAAATAATGATCATATACAGGTAAATCTTCCTGCTGACTTAGTTTTTCATGAACCTTTACCTGGGTGAAAGCCGGATCTACATCGATATACACGCGCAGTGCTGCCCGGGAAGATTCTTCTTCCCATGCTCCATGGGCGCCACTCTCAATATACAAGTCAGCTCGGCTGAATACTTCTTCCACCTTTTCTTTTGACAATCCATGATAGATCTCACCAAATTCGACGAAGCACCATTTATCTTCCAAGCCATATAATTTCAAAAGTTCTGATACAACCCTGACACCATATGAGCAATTATTGCTCATGCGCTGTTGTACAGGATCATAGCAGGAATCCGGATGAACATATTTTTCAACAAAATAAATATCATGGCCCAGTGCTTTGAACCCGGCCAGATACTGCAGCGCCCAGGAGAGATTGCCTCCGAGCGGGTACCGTACCATATAGGACCCTAAGATTATTGTAGCCATGAACTGCGGATATACAGACTAAAATGATTGTTGTATAATATAATTTTTCGGTTAAATATGTTTCAACATATCACCTAATACCTTGTGGCTGTCAAAATATTCCAGTGCAATACTTTTAGCTGCCTTTGAATGATGCTCATAATTTTTTGTCACCTCATTAACTGCCTCCACAGCGTCAGCAAAGTCATGGATTGCTATCGCACCATCACCTGAAGGAATATAAGATGACCATCGTGTATCCTGGGTGATCACAGGCCTTCCTGAAGCAAGGTAAACAGCAGAACGCCCTGAAAACCATCCGCTATTAGATTTGACATATGTTTCTTTAGTAATAGAAAATTCAGCGAAAGATGACTGAACAAACGATTTGTAATTGCGCATATCAGAAATCAATACGTCCGGAGATAATACCTGCCATCCACAGGAACGGAGATAATCCATCGATTGCGAGGTTGCATCATCCTTAGGTCGATTTATGATGATTTCAAATTTTTGATTTGTAGCTGCAGGTAGGTCATAGAATTTTTTGAACTCTTTATTCTTCTGACCCCATGATTCACCTTCGTACATAAAGTCGGGACGTTCGGTCCAGTTCATCACTGAGGTAAATCCAAAATCTGAATCTGATGTGAAAGGTCGATTCCAGTGATTTAGGCATATTGGTTTTTTCGTAGTATGCCATATAAAATCAAACTGTGGAATTCGGCAATCGGACTTTCCAATATTCAATCCAAACGTAAAGAAGTGTGAATGGGATTTCATATATTCTTCTGCAGCGGCAGCTTCAGGTCCTCCTGTTTCCAGTTTGAGATGATATTGGTGTTGTGTGAACATCGGG
>JALYSC010000370.1 GCA_030855005.1 Bacteroidota bacterium
GAGTGGAACGGAGGTGCCGGACCTGTAATTGATTTTAGGTTTTTTGTACACTCAAGGATAAGTCTTGGAATTGATGCGGCTCTGATTTATTCATATAGTCAATCCGAGCTACAACAGTTATTTACCAATTTTCCGGATTTCAATACCACTAAAGACAAGGTCATAACCCGTGACTTAAAAGTAATTGAACCCGCCACCATTTATTTGAGATTTCATCTTTAACTTTAATAAAAACACCAACATGAAAAATCGTTTGACGCTCGTATCCCTCAGTCTACTTGTAGTCGTCTTTTCGTGTCAGAAGGACACGTTTAAGACAGTGATCCAGGCACCACAATTGCCTGATGTGTCGTATGATTATGCTCCCCAATGGAGCGGCATGCACAGCCATATGGTGGGCCAGGATATTGGCATTACAAATGCAGGTGCTACTTTGGGACGGGTGTTGTTTTATGATAAAATATTGTCGATTGACAATAGCATTTCATGTGGCTCATGTCATCATCAGGCAAGTGCTTTCTCTGATGAAGTACAAAAAAGTGAAGGAATCGATGCTCAGTTAACAGACAGAAACGCACCTTCGATTTCCAACTTATATGATGATAATCTGTTGTTCTGGGACGGCCGTTCTACTTCATTGGAAGACCTCGTCCTCCGTCCTATCCGAAACCACAAGGAGATGGGAATGGAAGATATGAGCTTCCTGATTGCAAAAATTAAATCTGCCCCTTACTATAGTGACCTATTTACCGATGCATTCGGAAACAATGATATCTCTTCCGATAAGATTGCCACTGCAATGGCTCAGTTTATTAGAAGTATGATCGGTTGCGACAGTGATTTCGACCGTCATCAGAGTTTAGGTGTAGGCTTGTCTCAGCAAGCGCAGGAAGGGATGAATGTTTTCTTCGGCGAGGGTCGCTGCTACAATTGTCACTCAGGTCCGGACATGAACGACCGTGGAGGGTTTTTTACTGATCCTTCCTTTCCACCCTTTGGAGGAGGCTTTGGCTGGGCACAGGATATTGCTGATATCGGTCTTGATAAGGAATATAAGGACGTTGGCTTCGGTGTTTTTAATGAGGCACTAATTGGTGTGTTTAAAATCCCTTCACTGCGCAATGTGGCTTTAACCGCCCCATACATGCATGACGGCCGGTTTGCAACCCTGGAAGCTGTAGTCAATCATTATAGTGGAGGAATTCAACGTTCCCCGAATCTGGATGATGTGTTCAAATCCTGGGACACCCAGGATGCTATCAAACTGAATCTCAGCGAAACCCAAAAGTCTTCGCTGGTGGCATTTCTGCACACCATGACGGATGAGAAATACCTGACCGATGAGCGGTTTTCAGACCCCTTTGCCAATTAATTTAAATGATTGATGAATGGGAATTAAAAATTTCCAGAGTTGGCAAATCATGGGTTAGATTCGAATTTATTTAGTTGATATTTGTTTTTTTATATATTATATTTGGCCTCCAGTTACCACCTGGTTTTCGATTTGTCGAGGCCGGCATAACATCCAAAGTCTCACCTTTACCCAAAGTGGAGATGTTCTGGTCAACAAATTTGGTATCAGGTGGTATTATCTAAGTTTATTACCAGCGTTATTATAAAAAGAAAAGGGGTCGATTCCAACCGGATCGACCCCTTTTCTTTCGACCAATTATATCGACTTAAGAAAGGAATTCAATACTATCATTTATGAATTTTGACATTTCTTCTCCCTTAAGCATCCCTTGATTAAGCTTGGCTAATCGAAGCAGATAGGATGCAAATTTCTCCTTCTTTTCCTGGCTTCGCATATTGACAAGCTTGTCAGCAATTAATGGATGATTGGCATTGACAGTGACCTGGTAGTGATCCATCTCTCCCATGCCTCCCATTCCCTGCATCATCTGCATTTCCTGCATACGACGCATAAATTCAGGTCTTGTGATCACCACCGGATGGGAGGAATTGGACATGGCTCTTACCATTACCTGGTGCTCTTTGCCGGTCATCAGCGAAGAAAAGATCTCCTTCACTTTTTCCTGTTCTTTCTCACCCAGCAATGATTCATTTTTCTCTTCTTTCTGGATCAGTTGGTCAGCCGTATCTGAATCTACACGAACAAAAGTCATCTTATCAGCTTTGTATTCAAGTTGCTGAATAAAATGGTTGTCAATGATATGGTTGAGGTGGAGGACATCGTATCCCATCTCAGTGGCATGCTTTACATAGGATGTATGCAATTCAGGAGAAGGTGTATATAATGCGACCAGACGTTCATATTTATCTGTTTGGTTGCCTTTAATTTTTTCTTTATACTCTTCAATGGTGAAATAACTGTTCTCTACATTTTTGAGTAATGCAAAATCAAGTGATTTCTCTGCAAATTTTTCATCTGTGATGATGCCATATTTTACAAAAACTCCTATGTCATCCCACTTTTGTTCGAATCCTGCGCGATCATCCTTGAAAAGTTTGGCTAGACGTTCTGCAACTTTTTTAGTCATGTAGCCCGTGATCTTTTTCACGTTTCCATCACTTTGCAGATAACTGCGCGATACATTGAGCGGAATGTCAGGACTATCAATGACACCGTGCAGCAATGTTAGAAATTCAGGTACAATTTCTTTTACTTCATCAGTCACATAGACCTGATTACTGTAGAGATGGATTTTATTTTTCTGCGCTTCAAATTGATTTCCAATTTTTGGAAAATAGAGAACACCGGTTAGATTAAAAGGGTAATCGATGTTAAGATGGATCCAGAACATGGGGTCCGATGACATGGGGTATAACTTGCGATAAAAATTGAGATAATCTTCTTCTTTAAGTTTTCCCGGTTTTTGTTTCCAAAGTGGATTGGTGTCATTGATCACATTGGGAACTTCCGTTTCAATCTTCTTTCTTTCCTCCCCTTCTCCTTCCCAGTTTATATCTGTCTTCGTTCCCATCTGGATAGGATATGGCAGAAAGCTGCAGTATTTTTTGAGTAAAGATTCAATCCGATCGTTTTCCAGAAATTCTTTACTGTCATCGCTGATATGGAGTATAATGTCTGTTCCGCGATCCTTCCGTTCATGCTCTTCAATTTCATATTCTGGATTTCCTTCGCAGACCCAATGAACGCCTTTGGGAGTTTTTTTATAGCTCCGCGTGATGACTTCCTCTCTATCAGCCACCATAAATGCAGAATAAAAACCTAATCCAAAATGGCCAATGATATTATTTTTGCCTTGGTATTTTTTGACAAAATCTTCCGCGCTGCTGAAGGCAAGCTGATTAAGGTATTTCTCAACTTCAGATTTGGTCATCCCGATACCACGGTCTTTAATGGTGATCGTTCCTGCTTTATTGTCGACTTCCACATGGATGGTAAGATCTCCTAGATCTCCTTCGATCTCGCCGCTGTTAGCCACCGCTTCCAGTTTGGAGGTAGCGTCAGTAGCATTGGAAATCAGCTCTCTCAGAAAGATTTCATGATCTGAGTAGAGGAATTTTTTAATAATGGGGAAAATATTCTCCGTTTGTACAGTGATATTGCCTTTGGTCATAATCGATTGATTTTTAACTGATAATATTTAACATTGGGCAGGTCAAAAGGTGTGCCACGAGGTTATTTCTGTCATAATGACGGATATAGCCAGCTCCCGGGTGAAAGTTTGGCAAGGTATATGCTAATCATAAAAACATTAGAGATGATCAAATGTCGATTTTCTCACTAAGACCGGTCCAAACAGGGGGGTTAGGATCGGTCTTTTTTTATTCCCTGAAGCAGGACACTTTCAATCTGTCAACCAGTATCGTATTACCGGATTCTGCATTCCAAAAAGTCATCCGGCACTGATCATATTCTTTATCAGGAATCCTGATGTCAAAGTAC
>JALYSC010000029.1:0-5658 GCA_030855005.1 Bacteroidota bacterium
TAGCTAACCTGGGCACCACCATCATCACCCATTATCATTCGATCTGGTTGCTCGGGATCGATCCATAAATCATGATGGTCACCATGATTTGTACCATGTGCCGAAAATATTTTTCCTCCATCCTGGGATTTATGATAAGAGACATTGACTACATAGACAACATCCTCAGATTTGGGATCAGCGTAAATACGTGAATAGTACCATGCACGTTGTCTCAGCGCACGATCGCTATTTGTTAGTTGCCAATTTTTACCGCCATCATCCGAACGGAATACACCACCATTTTCATTTTCAATAATAGCCCATAGCCGGTTGCTATTAGCTGGCGAGACAGTGATTCCACTGATACCCCAAATGCCTTTTGGCAAACCCTGGGCAGTAGATATATTTTGCCATGTATCTCCCCCATCCTTGCTTTTCCATAGATAAGATCCTTCGCCACCACTACTCAATTCATATGGATTGCGATGGATACGCCACGTTGTAGCATACAGAATACGTGCATTATTCGGATCAATAATGAGGTCGGCAGCTCCGGCACGTTCATTGACAAACAAGGTTTGTTTCCATGTCTTGCCACCATCGATGGATTTGTAGATTCCTCGTTCACGCGTATCTTTAAACACATCACCCAACACTGCGGCATAGACGATATCAGGATTATCCGGATGGACTTTGATTCGAGGGATATGTTTTGAGTTTGTGAGCCCAATCGATTCCCATGTTTCTCCCGCATCTGTTGATTTCCACATTCCATTTCCTGAAGATACATTTCCCCTCACAGTAGCTTCTCCTCCGCCAACGTAGATGACATTAGGGTCAGAAGGCGCAACTTCAACTGCGCCAATACTTCCACCAAAATATCCATCACTAATATTTCCCCACGATTGACCACCATCTTTGGATCTCCACACTCCACCTCCGGTAGATCCGAAATAATATAAACTTGGTTTCCCTTTTACTCCGGTCACGCTTGCAGATCGTCCTCCTCTGAATGGACCGATGTTACGCCATTCCACTCCCCGAAACAATGAGGTATCAATTGGTGTATAAGTAGGAAGTATATTTTTGTTTTTCTGTGCAGACAAAAAGAGTGTTGCTGACAAAAGGAAAATAAGGACAAAAACTAATTTCATAGAGACTGGATGGGTGTCGATAAATCAAAAAGCAAATAAATAACATGAGTGCGGAAGATACTATAAATGCAAATAAAACCGTCGGTGCCGGTATTCAGGTTCGGATCGAAGAAGACTGGATTAATAAATTTCTCGCTGAACGTTTTGAAACTATTCGCATCAACGAACAGTATCAATTGAAGAATGTACAGGTACATCTTTCCCCCGGGCTTCTCAATATATTAGGAGATATCATTGGTAAAGAAGGGACCTTTGCCGTTGAAGTAACTCCTTCATGGGACCCTGATGTACAGCAACTCAAGATTGAAAATCTTCAGCTGTCGACTAAAAGTAAAAACCTCTTTTTAAAAAGCGCAGGCTGGTTTGCTCAAAATTTTTTGAACTCAAGACTTGATGCAAAAATTGAAGAACAGGCCAACAAGCAATATGCGATCCAGGTCAATAAGTTAAAATCAACGCCACTGAATTTCCCCATCCCAATCGGAGGAACAGCACAGATCAATTTAGCAGATATCACCATCCATGAAATCACCCTGATTGAAAAAGCAGTAATAATAACAGGCATGATAGATGCCACCCTTAATGTAGAATTAAAGTGATATTTTAAAATGGAATTACAGCATAGCTATAATCCTCTTTTTAATTGTCTTACGCTCTTACGCTCCTTGCCCTGAGCCTGCACGAGGATGCGCGTCTGGAGTCGAAGGGTCACCTTCTCGCCCTCTCACCCTCCTTGCCCTGAGCCTGCACGAGGATGCGCGTCTGGAGTCGAAGGGTCACACTCTCACACTCTCACCCTCTCTACAGTCTGAGACTAATCCTATGCAAGCCAGGTCTATACTCTTTAAATATAATTTTTTCAATTTCAGAGAGGTGTTTAGGGTCATTCACAAAATCCAGATCCTCAATATCAACGATGATGATAGGATAGGACGGCTGGCTATAGAAAAATTCGAAGTAACTATCCTGGATTAACTGCAGGTATTGCACAGTAATATTTTGCTCGTACCCTCTGTCTCTTTTACTGATATGCTCCAGTAGCTTTTTAGGAGTGCGATGCAGATATACGAGTAGATCCGGATTAGGTGATGTGGCATTCAACATGGTAAACAATCTTTGAAAAAGACGGTATTCCTTTTCATCGAGGTTTTTCCGGGCAAAAATTAAAGTCTTCCAGAAGCAATAATCTGCGACGGTAAATTCATAAAACAAATCATGCTGAAGCGAAATTTCTGATAACTGTTTATGGCGCTCCGCCATGAAAAACAATTCAACAGTAAATGCATATCGTTCAGGACTTTGATAGAAAAACGGTAGGAAGGGATTGTCATCAAATTCCTCCAGCAAAAGTTTGGCCGGGTAATGTTGAGCAATAATTTCACATAGGCTGGTTTTGCCTGACCCGATGTTTCCTTCAATGCAGATGTACTTATACGGACTTGCCTTGCTCATCTTGATTGAATATATAGACTTCTCCTGTATCGCGGCATTCCATATAGAGCTCCTCGATGGTCTGATGAAGAACAGGGTGAACTGCATTACAGGCAACTTCCATCAAAGGGATCAAAACGAAATTGCGTAAAGGGATCAAAGGATGCGGAATTACAAGATCCTCCTGGTCAATGATTTTTGTATCGGCAAGCAGGATATCAATATCGATATGTCTTTCATGCCATCTTTCTGATGGCTGACGACCAGTCTCCTTTTCAATATTCTTAATGGTATAAAGTAATTCTATTGGTTCAAGAGGGGAGGAAACTCCAACCACCTGGTTAATAAACCATGGCTGCTCCTCGTGCCCCCAGGGTTGCGTTTCGTAAAGAGTACTAATGCGTTGAATATCACCAGCTTTAAGTACGATCAATTCTTTGGCGCGCGCCAGTTGTAACTCCCTGTCGCCAAGATTACTGCCAAGAATGAGATAGTAGAGATGATGTTCCATGGGGAAGGAAGAGTGGCCAAGGTATAAAAAATCATCCTTTTGTGACCGGAGTAAATTAGGAATGACGTGACCGTAATCGCCAATGCAATGGGTAATAATTTTTCCATCCCTGGGACGTATTCTTCGCCCATCCGAGGATGGTTCCTTTGTAACTCATTAACGTCCAGCCAGTCAGGGTCTGAGATGGCAAAGAATTCGCGCTTCTTTCCAGGTAATCGAGTGCCGTACTTAAGTCAAGGTTAACATTCCCATACGAAGAACTATACACCTGAGACATGCTTAAAAAATGATTGGGAATAAAGTCTTTTGATTTGAGTATTCCTGCTTCCGTAATTAGTTCTGCTCTTGGAATTTGTTGCAGCACCTTAGTCGCCTTTTCTTCCGCTTCCCGATTGATAAAACGTATTGAATCCACATTTTTTAATACCATAAAATTTAATGGACTCATAAAGTCCGAAAGCCATTCAGGCATTTGAGTAAAAAATGTAGCCTCTTTTTTAAATCTTCTTTCAAATTCAGTTTCAATATCAATTTTTTCCTTTTTCAGTATTGCGATAAAAAGGCCTTCTCCCTTTACGCGATGCGGATATAATTGATATCCAATGGCACCCTGTTTTTCAATACGCGAGATTTTCCATTCTTCTGGAAATTGAATCTCGACTGATGACACAGGAAACTGCTCTATGGCATTTACTACATTATCAATGTTTTCCTGTTCTGAATAGGAGCATGTGCTGTAAATTAAATATCCATTATCCTTAAGACCAGTAAGCGCATCATCTAATATTTTTGCCTGTAGTATTGAACAATCATTCACAAGATTTTCTGACCACTGGCGGATTGCTTCCGGTTCTTTACGCATCATGCCCTCACCTGCACAGGGTGCATCTACAAGAATAATATCTGCTAATGATGTTCGAAAATTAGAAGAAGGTTCGCTACTAATAAAAGTGTTTAAATATCCTCCTTTAATTAAATTTTCCCGCAGGATGGATTTTCGTTGTGGTATAACTTCATTAGCAATTAATATATCGCATGACTTTATGTGTTTGACTAATATTCCTGTCTTTCCTCCCGGGGCAGCACACATGTCAAGCCATATTCTTGGTTGATCATCAAGTTTTAAATTTTGAAGTATATAATCCAATATCATGGAAGAAGCTTCCTGTACATAGTAAGCACCTCCATGCCAGTGTGGATCAAGATAAAATGGAGGTCGTGCTGGTAAATAATATCCTTCTTCACACCATGGTACTTTTATCAAATCTGTAAAATCACTTAGCCCTTTATTATGATTAAGTCGAATACTTGTTGGAGAAGGCCGTAGTAGTGCATCGAAAAAATCATTTGACTCTGCGCCAAGTTGTTGTTTCATACGGTTGATAAAACCGATCGGAAGTTCAGTTATATCAGTAGCCATCAAAGATTTTTAACCTTGTTGTAAAGATGTCCACCTTTAGCAAAAAGCGCATCAACTTTTCTGCTTATCTGTGGATCTGTTTCCAATACAGGCGCATGATGAGGTTTAATTCTGGAATCTATAATCAGTGGAGGATTACATACCCAATGTTTGTTTTTAAAATCGGATGCTACACCATAAATATCACTGGCAGGATTGGATCTTGTGAAGGTAGCCCATATAAAATTATTAAGCTCATTAGACATCCATGCACTGTCTTCAGTCAGAACCCATAGTGGCCAGGATTCAAGTGAATGAGATGATAGGCTGTCAGTGAGTTCACGAATTTCGCGTTCAGCCAACTCTGCTGTTGTATATGGTTTAAACGAGATGCCAATTATACCAGGTAATATTATGTGCATGGCTAAGCAACTGGATGGCAATGATATATTTGAAGGCAGTTCAATCGATAATTTCCTGATGACAGGTCCACGCGCGGCGATAATTAATTTCGAACCAGAATTCCATCCATCACCACTATAATCCAATGTATCAATAGTGGTCTGCGTCTGAAAATGCAGGTCACGCTGAAACACAATTCGACTTAATACATGTTGAAAGAATCGCGGGATGTCATGTGTCGTCAATGAATCATCATCATCTGATGCACAGATAATAAGATACTTCGTCAGGGAGGTTTGTCCTTTACCTAAAAGATGATTTGCAATGGTGAGAATTTCCTCCGGAACCGGTTCGCGAAATGGCATATAACGCTCGTGTCCAATCGCTAACAATAAAGGATGTACTCCGGCAGCATCAACAGCATGAACTTCTTTCAGTCCTGGAAATTCCTTTGGTGCCAAGGGTTCTACCAGTTGATGAATCAGCCATCCGAAATTACTGTCTTCCTGTGGTGGCCTGCCCACAACAGTAAATTGCCAGATAGGATCTTTACGGTGATAGATATTCTTCACCTCCATCACAGGGAAGTCATGTGCCAAACTATAATATCCCAGGTGATCACCAAAAGGACCTTCCGGTTTCATCATATTTTTTCGAATGACACCGGTAATGCAGAAGTCGGCATCAGCAGAAAGAACGTAACCATTTTTCCAAAAATAGCGGAATCGCCTTCCTGAAAGCAAGCCTGCAAAAGTCACTTCACTTAATCCTTCCGGTAG
>JALYSC010000029.1:5668-9899 GCA_030855005.1 Bacteroidota bacterium
ACCTACAAATATGGAGACCTTAAATTCTTCTGCACTCTGGTTGTAGAGCGTATGATGAATGCCAATCCCCCGATGCAACTGGTAATGCATTCCTGCTTCTTTATTGGCCTCATAATCATTCCCGCTTAGTTGGATTCGATACATCCCTATATTCGAATGCATGATTCGTTTATTTCCGGGTGGCAATGTCATCACTTGCGGTAAGGTGATGAAAGCACCTCCATCCATTGGCCACGAAACGATTTGCGGCAATTGCGAAAGGGTAGTGGTAGCATGCAGGATGGGTTTCTTCAGCGCTTTAAGCGGTAAACCCTTCAGTGCCGTGAATGGAACAGACAAAAATTTTCCCGGATGTCTTAGCAGATCAGCAGGATCTGCTTTTATTTGAATTAGTTTTTGGACAGCCTCTAATTGATGTCGAAAGAGAAACGCAGTTCTTTCTCTGGTACCATATAAATTGGACAGGGCCTGAAATGGACTACCCGTCACTTTTTCGAAGAGGATCGCTGGCCCTTGTACTTCATGTATACGGCGATGGATCTCAGCCATTTCCAGATATGGGTCGCATTCTGCTCCAATACGAAGTAGTTGATGGGGTTCGAGATCCTGAATGCTTTCTGATAAAGACGCGTAAGCCAAATGGAAGTGGATATTATTTCAAAGACCAAAAATAGGATCATTTGATTGGGATAGTGCATGCAGGATCATAATCATTCCTGTCTGCTTACAACTTGTAACTGTCTAACTTGCACTACCGCATAGATAATATCACTATGATAATTAGAAAGCTTGCTTTTTTTCTGCTGTTGCTGCCTGCAATTATGCCACGGGATAATACGCAATTATCTGTCGGTGAGCCAGGAAATACTGGATGCATTTAAGGAAGCCGGATTCGACCTATTGAACAACTTGAAATAGATGGTTCCGAGTGTTTAAAGTACATACTTGTTCAGCCAAACTAAAATGAAAAACTATCTTACCTTGATCTAATCAGCAATTATGAGCTCCTGGCCCCGGAAATTGTTTTATTTATTTCCTCCAAAATTTCGATTTGCACTTCGTTGGATTTTTTTTCTTCCATATGATGTGATGCAGTCAATAAGATCCGGAGGTGGAAGCCTGAAGCCACCCAGACGTCTTATATATACCGGAGGGGGAGATTTCCTTCAGACTGGACAGGACTTTATGTCAGAATTTGTTGAGTTAGGGTTATTAAAATCAGATTCGATTGTCCTGGATGTTGGTTCAGGAATAGGTCGTATGGCTATCCCGTTGACATCCTTTGTAAAGAATGGAAAATATGAAGGTTTTGATATCATGGCAGCAGGAGTAAAATGGTGTCAAAAAAATATAACTACTCAATATCCAAATTTCAATTTTACGCTGGTGGATCTTTCTAATGATTTGTATAGAAACCATGGTGGTTCTGCAGACCAGTTTCAATTTCCATATCAGGCAAATCTTTTTGACCTTGTTGTAGTCATCTCTGTGTTTACTCATATGATTGCTTTGGAAGTGAAAAATTATTCGGAAGAAATCTATAGAGTACTCAAGCCTGGAGGTAAGTGTTTTGCGACGTTTTTTATTCTCAATGAACAGTCAAGAGTGGAAATGATTAGGGGTGAGAATGATTTCAATTTTATGATTCAAAAGGAGAACTATAGTCTTATTGATGAATTAGTAAAATCAGCAAATGTGGCTTACGATGAAGATTATATTACCAATTCCATTTTTCCAAAAGATAAGTTTGTATTTGAGACAATTAAATTTGGTAAATGGAAAACTGGGGAAGAGAGTAAGGCAATTGATTTTCAGGATAAAGTGGTAGTCAGGAAAATTCAAGGTTCGGATGTTCATCAGTAGAGGAGTATGATCAGATATGATTAATTCTCATATAACTTTTTACCTTAGCCACAAAATAACTGGATTTTGAAAATCTACCAGGATCTCCTCCAACACATCCTTGATCACGGCATTCAGAAAAGCGATCGTACCGGTACAGGTACCATTAGCACTTTCGGATACCAGATGAGATTTGATCTGAGCGAAGGTTTTCCTCTCTTGACCACCAAAAAAGTACACACCAAATCCATTATCCACGAACTACTTTGGTTTCTTACAGGAGATACGAATATTCAGTATTTGCAGGAACATGGAGTACGTATCTGGAATGAATGGGCTGATGATAAGGGAAACCTGGGTCCGGTCTATGGTCATCAATGGCGTAGTTGGTCCGGTGCAGATGGTCAGACCATCGATCAGATAGCAAACGCGATTAAAACCATTAAAACCAATCCTGATAGCCGCAGGATCATCGTTTCTGCCTGGAATGTGTCTGATCTTGACAAAATGGCCCTTGCCCCATGTCATTGCCTCTTTCAATTCTATGTAGCAGATGGCAGGCTGAGTTGTCAATTGTATCAAAGGTCAGCTGATGTTTTTTTAGGTGTACCTTTTAATATTGCCAGCTATGCCTTGCTTACACTCATGATAGCCCAGGTTTGTGATCTTGAACCCGGTGATTTCGTACTTACCTTCGGAGATGTTCACATTTATATGGATCATATGGAGCAGGTACACGAAACACTCCGACGCGAACCCAGAAGTCTTCCACAAATGAAGTTAAATCCGGATATAAAAGATATTTTCTCTTATAATTATGAAGATTTTACTCTGGTTGGATATAACCCACATCCTGCCATCACAGCAAAGGTTTCGGTCTGATCTTACCTCACATGTTTAGAAGCAATCTAAATAGCAATTTGTCAGGTGATCCACAGAGGTTAAACCTCCTATCTAACTATTTTTGCAGCATCAACAGCGATCTGTCCAACGTCTACACTCATTTTTATGCATCATAACTGCTTGAAATACTGCCTTCTAGTTGCGTTTAGCTGGATTTTTCTTGTAAGTAACTCAACCGCTGCACCGACAGTGGATGAAGGTAAGGTCTTATTCCAGAGCTATTGTGCCAGTTGTCACAATAAAAACATGAAGGATGATCTCACGGGTCCCGCACTTGGTGGGGTGGAGGAAAGATGGGCGAGTTACAGCAAAGAAGAGCTTTACAATTGGGTCCGCAATTCTCAGGTGATGATTGCTGCCGGTCATCCACGTGCCGTCGAATTATGGGCCAAGTGGAAGCCTACCGTCATGAACTCATTCCCAACATTTAAGGATGAGCAGATTGAATCGATCTTTTTGTATGTCAATGACCAGTTTACAAAAGTCCCTGCTCCGGTAGCAGGCGGTCCCGCTGTGGGAGTTTCAACAGTGGATCGTTCCATGGATTACCTGTATTGGATTTTATTTGGAGTCCTGATCCTAGTAGTTTCTGTACTGGCAAGATCTATCACTAACCTAAAGACACTTGTTGCAGCTGAAGAAGGTCGAACATTGCATCCAACTACCTTTTCATCATTATTATCCAATAAAGGACTCGTCGCATTTCTGATTTTCGCTCTTGTTGTACTGGGAGGATATACCACTGTTAAAAACGGAATAGCATTCGGACGTCAGCAGGGATACGAGCCTGACCAGCCCATTGCTTTTTCTCATGAATTACATGCAGGTACCAATGGTATCGATTGTCAATACTGCCATGACGGCGCTCGTCGTAGCAAGCACGCAGTAATCCCCGCTTCTAATACTTGTATGAATTGCCATAAGGCAATCGAAAAAGGCACCGAGACAGGAACACAGGAGATCACCAAGATTTTTGCTTCTATCGGATATGATCCTTCAACGGACACCTACATTAAAGATTATGAAAAGCTGTCTAATGAAGAAATAAAGACCATCTACACCAAATGGATTGCGGACAGCTATATGAAAGACCGAAATCTCACAGCGATGGATCGTCGTGGTGAGCGAACTGTCAAAGAGCAATGGGATAATATTTCCGCCTCACTGACCAATGAGTTGAAAGAAAATATAGCAGGCCCAATAGAATGGACACGCATCCACATGCTTCCTGATCATGTTTATTTTAATCACTCCCAGCACGTTAAGGTAGGTAAAATTGAATGCCAGCAATGTCACGGTAAAGTCCAGGAAATGCCTGTATTGTATCAATATGCTCCTCTAAGCATGGGATGGTGTATCAATTGCCACCGCGAAACGGAAGTACAATTTAATGCAAATGACTACTACAAATCGTACGAACAATATCATGACGCCCTGAAGAGTGGAGCAAAGACCAAAGTTACAGTAGAAGATATCGGTGGTCTGG
>JALYSC010000029.1:9909-13327 GCA_030855005.1 Bacteroidota bacterium
ATTGATTTCAGATTAAAAAACGAACAACTTTCTATTTCAGAATTTAAATAAGATCATGAAAGATCAGTCATCATATAATGATATTTGGATTGGGTCAGAAGACCTGGGTCGTGATGAAAAATTCATCCAGGAAGCGGCTCAGGAAATGCCTGATGCATCGATTCCTGCCATGCTTGCGCAGGGAGCTTCCTTTGCTTCTGCGACAACTGGCCGGAGGGATTTTCTAAAATATCTTGGATTCAGCATCAGTGCAGCTACTATTGCTGCAAGTTGTGAGATTCCGCTGAAGCGCGCCATTCCATATGTCACGAAACCAGATGATATGGTTCCGGGAATAGCTAATTATTTTGCTTCGTCTTACGTATCGGGAGGAGAGTATTGCAGTGTATTGGTAAAGACCCGTGAAGGGCGCCCAATTAAAGTTGAAGGCAATCCACTTTCTAAAGTTACTTATGGTGGTACTTCAGCTCGTGTACAGGCATCCGTTTTAAGTTTATATGATACTCACCGTCTTCGTTCACCACAATTGAGAAATGCTGAAGGAAAATATGAAGCTGCTACATGGCAACAAGTAGATGACATGATGGCTTCTTCATTAAAGCCAGAAAGCCGCATTGCTATATTGACACACAGTATCCTGAGTCCAACAGAGAAAAAGGTTATTGCAGATTTTCGCGCAAAATATCCTAACACTACTGTAGCAACTTATGACCCCGTTTCTTCTGCAGCAATTATAAAAGCAAATGAAGCGATGTACGGAGTCCCAATGGTACCCGGCTATCAGTTTGATAAAGCAAAAGTTATTGTCGGTATTCAGGCTGACTTTTTAGGTACATGGATTTCTCCTGTTCAATTCGCTCACGAATATTCAAGAAACAGGAAAATCAAAGACACCAAGAATGCTAGAATGTCAAGGCATATTCAGATCGAGAGTTATATGTCGCTCACAGGATCAAATGCTGACAACCGCATTCGTATTAGGCCAAGTGAAAGCAGTGCAGTCCTGGCACGTCTTCATAATAAAATAGCTTCTGCTAAAGGAGGCTCTTCAGTTCAGGGACCAACACTTAGCGGACCGCTGACGGAGGCAATCGATAAAGTAGCTGATGAATTACTAAAAGCACCAGGGGAAAGCCTCGTAGTGTGCGGTACGAACAATATCGCTGACCAGGCAATGGTATGTGCGATCAATCATCACCTTGGAAGTGAAGGCAAGACAGTCAATCTGGAAAATTACTCTTACCAACGCCAGGGAGATGAAAGCAGCGTAAATACACTAATGGCTTCCATGACTAATGGCCAGGTCGATGTGTTAATCGTGTACGGATCCAATCCCATATACGAATTACCATTCGGAGCTGCATTCGCTCAGGCAATCCCGAATGTTGGAATGTCAGTTTGCACATCACTTGCGCATGATGAAACTTCATCACTGTGCAAGTTAATTGCTCCTTCTAATCACTTTCTTGAATCATGGGGAGACGCAGAACCTGTACGCGGTCATGTCAGCATGATCCAGCCTACTATTGCGCCTTTATTTGATACCAGGCAACGAGAATTAAGTTTATTAAAATGGATGGGTGCAGTGAATACTATTTTCACTTCAGACCAACCATACTACGAATATCTTAAAGCAAATTGGGCAGCTCAATCTGCTACTGCAGCTTCATGGAATGAATTATTACATGATGGAGTATTCACTTACGCACCTGCAGGATCTGGCGCTGCATATAAGGATGGCCTATCAGGGGTAGCTTCCAAAATGATTCAGCCGGCAACAGGTGGTGAAATTACATTCATGGAAACTGTCGCCATGGCAAATGGACAATATTCCAACAACCCATGGTTGCAGGAAATGTCTGATCCGGTGACAAGATGTTCTTGGGGTAACTATTTAGCACTTCCTGTTCAGTTTGATGGCACCAGAAAATTTGTTGCACACGAAAACCTCCAGGACGGTGATTTGACTGAAGTGTCAATTGGAGATAAATCCATAAAGGTTCCTGTCATCAAACAATTTGGGCAGACACCTGAAACATTTGCACTTGCTCTAGGATACGGACGTACCATTACAGGGCGCGCCGGTTTAAATGTAGGTGTCAACGTCAATCCATGGTTAGGAACTGACGCAGATGGCCTTACTCAATACTACGCAACGGGCGTTAATGTTTCTGCTAAACGCGGTGAAGAAGATTATTTCTCTTGTGTACAGTATCACCACACTATGGGTGTTACAGGTGAAGACAGCAAAACCGGTGAAACGATTAATGCTGATGAAGCTGCAACTGTGTTCATGACCTATGGATTGGTCAGGCAAGGTTACCAGGGTTCTTTGGTCAACAGAACCATCATCCGTAAGAGTCACCTGGATCATCTTGATGAGTTTGTTACTGACCTTGTAGAAGAACGGCATCACCACCAGGAATTAAACACCAAACAAGTATATCCAGGTCATGACGATTTATATGCACGAGGCCACCACTGGGGCATGCATGTGGATCTCAACTCCTGTATAGGATGCGGTGCATGCAGCATTGCCTGCATGTCAGAGAATAATGTTCCTGTCGTTGGAAAGAGAGAAGTAAGCCGACATCATGAAATGTCGTGGTTGAGAATCGACCGATACTTCTATGGTGATGTTGATAATCCTAGTGCAGTATATCAGCCTCTGATGTGTCAGCATTGCAATAATGCACCTTGTGAGAATGTGTGTCCTGTCAATGCGACCAACCACAGTTCGGAAGGGTTAAATCAAATGGCATACAATCGCTGCGTAGGAACACGCTATTGCGCTAATAACTGTCCTTATAAAGTTCGTCGCTTCAATTGGCTTGATTATACGACTGCAGACCTTTGGCCAATCAATGAACCGGATCTTGGATTGAAATCAGAGAAAGATGCCATCCCTTACGCCGCGGATAATCTTACGCGCATGGTATTAAATCCTGATGTAACGGTTCGTTCAAGAGGTGTCATTGAGAAATGTAGTTTCTGTGTACAGCGTATTCAGGAAGGTAAGCTTCGCGCTAAATCAGAAGAGCGTGTACTCAGAGATGCTGATGTCAAGACAGCTTGTCAGACTGCATGCCCAACAAACGCGATTACATTCGGTGACTTCAATAATGAAACAGGTGATCTAACAGAAAAACTAAAATCACCACTAAACTACATCGTACTCGAAGAAGTCAACACACGCAGTGCGATCAATTACCAGGCACGTATTATCAACAAGGCAGAAGGAGTCGATGCCTGATGCACCGAAATAATGAAGATCAATATATTATCAACAGATAAATAAATATGGGTTCAGGACCTACATCACCAATAAGAGAACCTTTGGTTCAGGGGCATAAGACCTACCATCAGATTACAGAGGATATCGTATCGCCTACCGAAAGGGCACCCAGCAGGGCATGGA
>JALYSC010000371.1 GCA_030855005.1 Bacteroidota bacterium
TGTGATGACAGTAGCCAGTGCAACAAATAATAATGGTGCCGGCAGAGATGGAAGGTGACGCTTGAGAAGTATAAGAACTGCTATACCTCCAATCCCAATCACTGCCGTGATAACGTGAATATTAAATCCGCTGGCTATCACGGAGGCAATAATATGGTGTAGATATAAACTGCTGGGAATGTTGATCCCAAGCAATGGTTTAAGTTGAGAAACTCCGATTATAATCGCTGCTGCTGATGAAAATCCAACAACCACCGGATGTGAAAGAAAATTGATAAGAAATCCCAAACGCGAAACTCCCAATCCAAACTGAATCAGACCAACCATCAGCGCCAGCGTGATCGTGAGAGATATATAGTCAGCAGACCCAACAGTTGCCAATACACGCACCCCTGCTGCCGTTAAGATCGAATCGATGGCAACCGGCCCTACTGACAAGTGCCTTGATGAACCCAGGCACGCATATACAATCATAGGAACTGTTGCAGCATATAAGCCATACACAGGAGGGAGCCCGGCCAACATCGCATATGCCATCCCTTGAGGAATCATAAGGACACCCACCGTCAATCCGGCAACTAGGTCGAAAGGAAAATCCGCCTTCTGATATGTCCGCATCCATCCGGGAAGCCAGTCTTTGATATACAGCATGATACGCAAGATCACAAGTAAAGGTACTTTATTGAATGCGCTGATTTTACTCCTCCCCGATGAACGATTTGTAACATTCCTTTACTGTGACTCCAAAAAAAGCAAAGATTATACGAATCATATAAAATATTTACTTAGTTGTGTAACGTGAGCGGATGAAAAGAATATGATTTTTACCATCGTTAAACTCAAACTAAATCAATATGAAAAAATTAATTTGCTCCGTACTTAGCATTTGCATCATTAGTGCTTTTAGCCTTACTGATGTGCGTGCTTCCAATTCCCCATCTACTAATGGTGTGCCAACTGAAGCTCCTATCCCTGCTGAAGTTCAGACAATGATCAATCGTGTCTATGAAATACAAGACATGGACAGATCTCAAATGACAATTGCAGAACGCAAAGAACTCAAACAAGAACTACGTACTATCAAGAGTGAGATGAAAGCCGTGAGTGGTGTTTATCTTTCTATTGGAGCAATTATCATTATTATAATATTGTTGCTTCTGTTGTTGTAGTCTATACAACACCGGCAAGACAAACTTGCCACAAGATTTTAATAATAAGAGGATGCATAAAGGGCACTACACAGGTAGTGTTCTTTTTGCATTTTAAGATTATCGTTTGATAAAACGAATATTTTCAAAAGGTAGTACAAAGTTGAGCAGACATGTTAAGTCTTTACCATTCAATGTCAAATCAATACCCTTAAAACTCACCTGACTCAGCGTGGGTGATAGCGTGACTTCAAAGTGATTGTTACTATTAGATTCATCTTTGATGACAGAAGGTACGTCAGGGAAAAGCTCCTGCACCAATAGAATCCTGCCTATCAGAGTTTCATCAATAGTTATCTTTCCTTGTTCATCGGAATACGCTACATTTTCTTGTCCATTGATATAGTATATGCAGATAATATTTCGAAGCAGGTATTCATTCGGGTCCATTGCCTGGATGACATATTGATTTCCTTGTTTAGATTGACTTAATACAAGAAAGTCTTCTCCGGGGGTTTTATCACTTTTAAGTTTTATGGAATTACCATCGAGGGTATAGGTGCCTGTGGCAATGCGATCCACCACACCATAAATAAAGAAGAATTCAAACCGACCTTCTTTTGTAAAACGGAAGCCACCTGCAGCATCCTGAATGCCCACAAGATTATAATCTCCTGCAATGGATTGAGCTGTTGACATGTCGATGGTTATGGATATTATAGATATGATGAATAAAATGCGAACCATGAACACGTATTATTATATCTCAATGTTATTACTCTTCATCATTAATACCCCCAAATCTTTCTTAAATGGTCGCTGTGGATGTGTAATCGGTTAGCAAATGCGATTGTCCCATAGTTAATTTATAAATTCAAATCTATTTGGATTAATCAAAACCCATTTCAAAAACATTGATTAATCTGCAAAACATCCATTTATCGGTAAAGTCAGAATCACAACAGCATTTGAGATCAAAAAAAAAATAGGTGCCGGATATCCTCTGGCACCTATTTTATGCAAAAAAGATTGTAACTAACTTAATTAGTCCACCACCGTCATGTACTTCACAACTGTGTTTTCTCCGGCTTTGAGTACAATCATGTACATGCCCGGAAAGAACTGGTCAGATGATAAAGCAGCATGCCGCAATCCTTTGGGCTCAGTTCCAAGATTTGTGTTCATTACCCGATTACCCATGAAATCAAGGATTTCTATGGTCACTTCCATATCGTGATCCAGTGTGTATGAAACATTCACGTGATCGCGAACTGGATTTGTATAACTCACTATGTTGATACCTCCACCCAGGTTATTGAAATTCGTGTCTTCTGAATGAGTATTTTCTATTTGAGCGTGTGGATTCAAATGGTGGAAACCTAAGTGGTATGTCATCGAGTGACAGAAATGCGAAGAACATCCTGTCTCATGATCCCAGATAAACAGGCACACTGTATAAATGCCCGCTTTAGCATAAGCATGCTGTGGGTTCTGTTCGCCTGATGTCTGACCATCTCCAAATTCCCAATGCCAGGTTGTAGTACCGGTGGTACCTGTAGAAGTATTTGTAAACAATACTTCATTGCCTGACAGGCTTCTTTGGAATTTGAATGAAGCACCACACAGATCATTGTCATTGATCACAGTCATGTTGTGACATGTTGTTGCCGGGTATCCTTCGATGTTGACAAGTGTAAGGCACACGATATAAGTACCTGTATGAGTATAGATATGAGTAGGAAATTGCTCAGTGGATGTCTCACCGTCGCCAAAATCCCAGAACCATGACATGATCGTCTGATTATCACTTGCTGATCCGTTAAATACGATTTGCATAGGATCATCCATCTGGAAGAATTGGAATTCAGCCTGGAATCCACCCTGAGCCGGTTCAACAGTCACCTCGTGGCACACATCGCTGACACATCCTGTATTATCTGTGATGATCAGACAGACAAGATAGGTGCCCGGTTCTTCATACGTATGATTTGGTGAATGGTTATCAGACGAATGGCCATCCCCGAAAGTCCAGAGCCATGAAACGATATCATGATCGCTGGTAGACTGATCAATAAAATGTATTGCAGTTGAATCTTCAAATTGTTCCCATTCGAACGCAGCTGAACAACCTTCTGAGGAACCACCTACAGTTACTTCATGACAGATTTCACTTACACATCCTGTATTATCCTCTATACGAAGACACACGACATAAGTACCGGGATGTGCATAATTATGATTTGGAGATTGATCATTAGAATCTTGTCCATCACCAAACGTCCAATGCCAGGAAATGATATCATGATCACTGGTGGAGTGATTAATAAAGTGTATTTCAAGGGTATTCTCAAATTGCTGCCATTCGAAAGCTGCATGACATCCTTCTTGTGTTTCTTGGATTTCAACTTCCCAGCATATATCACTTACACATCCAAATTCATTAGTAACAATCAGGCAAACCGCATGCGTGCCGTAAGTTTCAAACGTGTGGGTGGGATTCTGTTCTTCTGAGGTATGACCATCACCAAAATTCCAATGCCAGGAGATAATGTCCGGATCATCATCGGAGTTGTCAAAGAAATGCACTTCTAATGAATTTCCTACCTGATCCCATTCAAAAGCAGCATGACAATCGCCCTGGCCACCCAGGACTGTTACTTCATGACAGAGTTCGCTGACACATCCGGTATTATCCTCTATACGAAGACACA
>JALYSC010000372.1 GCA_030855005.1 Bacteroidota bacterium
TTTTTTCAGCAATATCAATTTTTACTGAGAGAATTGGAAACAGATATGAGTCAAGATAAATCTGCAGACGACCTTCACTGTAAATGATCCTGGTAAAATGTGCATTGCCATCTGTGATCTCAGGTATCTCATGTACGGTAGCATAACGCCTGTATGATTTTGTCTCAGGATTGTAAAAAGAAAGATTGATATGATTACGGCTTCCTTCATTATCATCCTTGGTATCAAATTCGAGTGCGACCGCATAAGGGATTTGTTTATATCCAATATCATTCCCAGTGCCTCCGGTAACATTAGGACCCTGAGCCTGGATTACAAATGCAAATCCATCGCCCGGCAACTTACCTGTCTTTGCACTTGAGATCAGGAAGGTAAATTCGGTTTCAAATCCTTCTGCAAAATTGATCTTGCGCGCAGAATACCAGCATGCCCCGGATTGATTGGGTTGATCCGTCGTGAGACGCACCCGGTCTTTTAAAACTTGAGTAGACCCTTGCGTGGTGATGTTATCACTGAGTGCTTTGAAGTCGTTGATTTGAAAAAGGTATTCCTGACTAAATGAGTTAGAAGTCAGCAAAGTCAACATCCCAATCACCAGGAACAAGATTCTCATTTTATAACAAGAGGCAAGTTTAGCTGTAACAGTCATATTCCGCATGGAGATATTATTAGGTCGAGCAGAAGTATATGCTCCCGGCAAAGGTAAGAAAGGTGAATTGATTGAAATTACAAACAAATCTTATTCACAAATCATTGTATACCAGCGGTTAGCTTAAGATTTCAACACTGGATAAGGATTGGTAGTCCCTTATATAGGCCTTTATACTACCTATTTCTTTAAAATCAACTTTTGACTTATTAGATAACACAACGATTGTATGGCATCCTGCCTTTTGGGAGGCCTCTGCTCCGGTTGTACTGTCTTCAAAAACAAGGCATGACCCGACTGGAACCTCTATCAGCTTTGCTGCTTGGATAAACACATCCGGATTAGGTTTTCCTGCTTCAACGATATCCTCATGTATGATCCCTACAAAATAAGATTCGATGTCAAGTGCTTTAAGTACAAATCTTATATTTTCCAAAGAAGCAGCAGAACCAATTGCCATAGGTATCTGGCGCTGCTTTAGCTTTTCAATAAATAACAGAAAACCTTTTATTACATTTTTATCTGGATCGAATTGGCTTCTAAATTCTATTTCCTTTTCATTCGCAATGTTTTCCTTTTCCTCGTCAGAATACTTTGCCGGAAAGATTCTCTCGATGATTTCATTGTTGATACCGGATACATTTTCACCAACATCTTTCAGGCTCATTTTACGTCCGTGCTTTTCAATGATTTCTTTCCACACACGAAGATGGAGTTCCATGCTATCAATGATAGTGCCATCCATATCAAAGATGACGCCCCGGATACGCGAAAAAATATAATCTTCTGCAGTCATATTTGTGTATTGAGGTGTAAATGCTAATCTGCCAGGAAACATAAGAAAAGAAAAAAGGCTCACAACCTGGTCAAACCGAAGTCATAAGCCTTTGCAGCCCCTAGGGGAGTCGAACCCCTCTTTACAGAATGAAAATCTGTCGTCCTAACCGATAGACGAAGGGGCCGTCTGATCGGATGCTCGGTTTAAAAGCAGGGCAAAATTAGAATTTTTTGAAAACCAGCCTCAAAAAAATTAGCTGATATGGGTACTTAATAACTCAAACTAAAGGTTTTAACCTGTTAATCAGGCTATTATGAAATTTATTTCGTTTATCACACAAACCATAATAACTTAAAAAACATGTCGCAATTGGCTTAATTGTAGGCTAAGCGATTAATTTTGTACCTCATTTTTTTAGACTTACTTAACATGGCTACGCGAATTGCTATTAACGGTTTCGGCCGTATTGGGCGACTTACCTTCAGAAAGCTGTACAGCATGCCTGATGTAGAAATCGTTGGAATTAATGATCTGACAGACCCGGCCACCTTGGCACATCTCCTCAAATATGATTCTGCACAGGGTCCATTTGAAAAAGATGTACGGGTAGAAGGAAATTACTTATTGGTGGAAGATGAAAAAATTCAAATCTCTGCCATTAAATCTCCACTTGAATTATGGAAAGGCTTAAACGTGGATACGGTTCTCGAATGCACAGGTTTATTCACTGACAGGGAAAAAGCTTCTCAACATATCCGTCCTGATGGCGCTAAACGGGTGATCATCAGCGCACCTGCCAAGGGAAGTGATGTTCCCACTATCGTGATCGGCATTAATGAAGATCAAATCGATCCGGCAGAGACAGTGTTTTCTAATGCTTCCTGTACTACAAATTGCCTCGCGCCGCTGGTTAAAATATTAACAGACAATTGGGGCATCAAGATGGGAACCATGATTACGATTCATGCCTACACCTCAGATCAGAATCTGCAGGACGCTCCCCACCGTGATCTTAGGAGAGCACGCGCGGCGGCATATAATGTGATTCCAACCAGTACAGGAGCAGCCTCTGCATTAAAACTTGTCATTCCATCTATTGCTAATAAACTTGGAGCGATGTCATATCGTGTTCCCGTGATAAGTGGTTCTGTTGTGGATTTGAATGTAGTACTTGAAAAACCTGCTACAGAAACTGATATTAATGCCGCTTTCCTGCAAGCCTCACAAGGTCGCATGAAAGGCATTCTTAATTATTGCGTAGATCCAATCGTATCTGGTGACATCATTCGCAACCAGCATTCATGCGTTTTTGATTCACAGATGACAGAAGTGACTGGTGAAATGGTCAAGGTTGTAGGATGGTATGATAATGAGGCTGGGTATTCAAGCCGGCTTGCTGAACTGGCTTACCTCATTTCAAAACTATGACAAATACGTCCTTTGAATCATTAGATGTTCGCGGACAACGTGTCATTGTTAGGGTTGATTTTAACGTCCCGCTCGATAAGGAATATAACGTAACTGACGACACCAGAATACGCGGAGCTTTACCTACGATTAAAAGTCTTTCCGAACGCGGAGCACGTATTATTCTTCTGTCGCACTTTGACAGACCTTTAAAAAATTTATTGTCTGATGGCAGTATTGACCGTAATAAATTTACACTTCGACATGTGTTGACGCATCTTAGTGAATTATTGGATCATGCGGTTTTATTTTCTGAAGAAACCATTGGAACCGCTGCATTACAAAAAGTAAATGCACTGAATGACGGTGATATCATTCTTTTAGAAAATACGCGCTTTCATGCGGGTGAGGAAAAAGGTGATGTCAAACTTGCGAGTGAATTAGCAGAGCTCGGAAGCATTTATATTAATGATGCATTTGGTGCTGCACACCGGGCGCATGCTTCCACTGCAATGATCGCATCGCATTTTGATGCAGAACATAAAGCGTTTGGACTACTGATGCGCTCAGAATTGGAGAACGCAAAAAAAGTCACTGAACATCCAAAATCTCCTTTCATCGCCATATTAGGTGGTGCGAAAGTTTCAGACAAAATTTTATTGATCGAATCCCTATTGGACAAAGCTGATAAGATCCTGATAGGTGGAGGAATGGCCTACACATTTATCCGCGCACAAGGTGGCAAGACAGGCAATTCGCTGGTGGAAGAAGATAAACTTGAATTAGCCATTGAACTTCTTGCAAAGGCTCACAAACTTGGAAAGACAATTGTACTTCCTTCAGATTCAATCATTGCAGACAAGTTTGCCGCAGATGCGAAATTTAAAAATGTGCCTTCTAATGAAATCCCTGATGGATGGATGGGCCTGGACATCGGTCTGACCGCAAGATTTGAATATGCAGGTCATCTCAAAGGAGCAGGAACTATATTATGGAACGGTCCTA
>JALYSC010000030.1 GCA_030855005.1 Bacteroidota bacterium
CAGCCATGTCGCCTTCAGGTAACTATATTGCACGTGTGGAAGGAACTACTCTCAATGACGGACAAAACATTTATTTATTCCAATTTGATAGGTGTTCCGGTGAAATAGAACCTATTGAAACCATACATACCACTACAGGTTACTTTACTGGTGCAGCCTTCTCCCCCAATGAGAAATATTTATATGCAGATGACAATAATAATTTATGGCAATGGGATATGCAAGCAAGTGATATTGCCTCCACACAAATGTTGGTTGATACTTTTGACGGATTTGTTCAGCCGGGGTGGTTTGGTACTATTTTCGGCCCTTTAAGTAATGCTCCTGATGGACGTATCTATATATCACCTGCCTCAGGTAGCAGTGAATTTATGCATGTCATAAATCAGCCGGATTTAGCCAGTAATGATGTTCAATTTATTCAACATGCATTTGACTTTAAAGTACCTTTCGGACGATCCTCTCCAAATATTCCTAATTACCGTCTTGGACCATTAGATGGAAGTGATTGCGATACGTTAGGAATAAATAATTTACCTGTAGCTCATTTCCGATTTGCAGAAAATATTCTTGGTGAAAAACATACTATCCTTTTTACAGATATTTCCTACTTTGATCCCGAAACATGGCATTGGGATTTTGGAGATGGCATGACTTCATCAGAAATTCACCCTGTCCATACATTCGAAGATGGTCTTTATCATGTTTGCCTTACTGTCAGCAATGCAAATGCATCAGACAGCACATGCCAGTGGGTAGAGATATTACCAACAGCAATTGAAGAAGAAATGGATTCTGCACTACCTGATCTGTCCATTTCTCCCAATCCATTTAACGAAGTACTCGAAATCAAATCTCGAAGCGGGATTTTCCGAAGCACCCACCTGCAATTAATTGATATGCATGGACAATGCCTGATCGAACAAACCCATGCCCCTGTCCCTGTCAATCTGCATGTGCCACATCTCCCTTCCGGTATGTATCTATGCCGTATTGCAGAGGAGGACGGTACATTTTATAGCTTCAAGGTGATGAAACAATAATGGTCATATTAATATATATATCATGATCATAAAATGAAAACCTCCGCTATCTTAGGCTAACGTCTCTTTTCTCTGTCAGCCTATGTATTACGATAGCAATACCATCATCTACCAAGATGGACAATGGATTCCTTCAAAGGATGCACATGCAAGTATATATGATCAGACCCTCCATTACGGAACAGGCGTCTTCGAAGGAATCCGATCTTACAAGGTGGGTGATCGGACACTCATGTTTAGAGGGGCTGATCACTATCGCCGGTTGATCTATTCCGTGCAATCGATTGGACTGCCTTTTCGTAGTACCGTAGAAGAATTAGAAAGAATATCCTACGAGCTGTTAGAAAGAAACGGGCTCACGGAAGCGTATATACGGCCAGTTATCTATAGTGGACCCATGATGTCCCTCTCCTTTCCAACAGCCTCGCATATCGCTATCTGTGCATGGTCCTAGAAAAAACTTTTGGGGGACAAGCTGATCAACCTTTGTGTGTCTCCATATTGCAGACCTCATCCACGATCATGTCGCATCGAAGCAAAAGTGTCAGGGCATTACGTCAATTCCATTCTTGCAGCAACCGATGCTCGCGCTAAAGGTTATGATGATGCATTGCAATTGGATGTAGAAGGAAATGTGGCTGAATGCAGCGGAGCTAATTTCTTTTTTGAAAAACAAGGTATCTTATACACTGCACCTCCCGGTCATATTCTTCCGGGCATTACACGTGATACGATTCTCCAATTATGTAATCGCATGGGCATTCAGGTGCGGCAGGAGTTTTTTACACCTGAAGATGTCTTTCATGCAGATGGTGCTTTTCTTGTTGGAACGGCTGCTGAAGTCACCGGAATCAATTCCTTAAATGATCATGCATTTACTTTATCATGGCATGATACACTTGGATATCAGTTGCAAAAGGAATATGAAGCAGCCACACACAGGGAAGATGATTGGAAAGTTATTAGCTTATAAGGTTATTAGCATATGAGCTTCTTGGCTTATTAGATTAAGGTCATATTTTGCCATGTGAAAGAATGGGTAAAAATTCATCTTCATCGAACCCCAATATGTTCTTGCATTTGTACTAATAACCCATAAACTAATAAACTAATAAACTTATAAACCTAAGTTATAAACCCATAATCCTATATGCACTTAAGCTTATAACCCCATAACCTTATAAACTCATAACCAATGCTTGCAAAATGACCTTAAACGAAGCACGGACTCTTGCTCTCAAATTTGAGGAAGCCATCGAAGCTTCACATTTTGAAAAAGCATCTTTTCGCGTCAACAAGAAAATTTTTCTGACTCTGGACGAGAAAAACAAACAGGCATGTATACCTCTTAGTGAAGCGGATCAGGATGTATTTCACCGGATGAATCCTGACACTATTTTTCCGATACCCAATAAATGGGGTAAACAAGGTTGGACCTTTTTGCGTTTATCCGGGGTCACTAAGACACTTTTCAGGGATGCACTCACTTGTGCTTATTGTAAAGTAGCTCCAAAGCGGCTTTCAGAAAAATATCAGAACGCCCGAGGTGAGGAGTAAAAAAACAGAATAAAGACTTAAGTTCGCTTTTCCAAAAAGACCATCCGTATCACGACTCCGGAAATCATACAACTGATGAAATCTCGTAATGAGAGAGGCATGTCTCTCCTTTACGACCAGTTTTCCGACAGCCTTTATGGTATCATCAACCGTATCCTGGGGGATGATCAGTTGGCAGAAGATGCCCTCCAGCGTTCGATGCTCAAAATTTGGCAAAACATTGATGGGTATGACGACGCCAAGGGTACTTTTTTCACCTGGATGGGAGTTATAGCCCGCAACACAGCCCTGGATCAGAAACGACTGAAAACATATCAGGCCAAACAGAAAACTATATCGGTCGATGAGGTCGTATATAGTGGAGTAACAAGAACACCCGAAGGAAACAATATTGACGCCAGCAGGCTTCTCTCCAGCCTGGACGAAAACTGTAGAATCGTACTAGAATACGCCTACCTGAAAGGATATACACAGCAGGAAATCTCCGACACGCTGGGTATGCCCCTTGGGACTGTAAAGACGAGACTGCGTAAAGCCTTGTCAGATCTGAGAAATCATCTGAAGGATGAAAAAACATACTTCCTGGGAGGTCCAGGGATTAGAAGCATATTATTAATAACAAAGTGGATATAGAAGAAATTAAGTCATCGGGTTTATTGGAGCTCTACGTGCTGGACCAGCTCTCCCCTGCCGAAAAGGCAGAAGTGGAGGGTTATCTCACGATCCACCCCGAGCTTAGATCTGATCTTCGGGAAATCGAAAATACACTTGAAATTTACGCCTCTGCTGCTGCCATCAAGGCTCCTGCAGGAGTGAAAGATCGCGTGCTCGATGCCATCCGCAAAGATGGTTCAGTAACGACAGATCCAAAATCCGGATCTGGTGGATTTGGAACTGCACTGGCAGCTCTCTTCGGTGTTGGACTATTAATTCTTGGCTATCTCTATTACCAACAGAAAAACGAAACCGCAAAGGTTCAACAGGATCTTCAACTGGCCATGGATACATGCCGGACCAACACTGAAGACCTTACACATCAGCTTGATCTGATGAAACAACTTACACATTCTGCTAACCGCATTTTAAATTTCGAGGCGACCCCCGGATTTGCGGCTACAGATCTATACCTCCACATCAACCCACTTACTCGTCGCACCTTTATCCAGGTTCGAAATCTGCCTTCTATCGCCGCCAACCACCAATTTCAATTGTGGTCCATCAAAGCTAACCAGGCACCGGCTCCGCTCAACGTATTTGATGCTCCTCCTGATGGCCTGATCGAAGTGACTTATGTCGAAGGCACGGAAGTGTATGCCATCACGATCGAAAATCGTGGTGGGGTAACGTCACCCACACTTGAAAATCTGATCGGTACTGTCAATGTTGCGGAGATCAACTAATCTAGGTGAATCGTGAATACTTCACGAAAATGCACTTAAACTAAGTCAACAGCTTGTCAAACTAAAGTAACCCCAGGTTTTAACCTGGGGAAAAAGGAATGAGCTGTAAGTCGGAAGCCCGCCCTCGTTTACATCGGCTTCGCTGGTAAACGGTCCCTGCGTTTTCAAGTCGTTTGTTTCTTCGAAACATCACTCTTTCAAAACGCCGGGGTATTTATAATTCAAATGGGATAAGAAATTGATCAACATGTGTGTCGAATTCAAATCTATCATCCACATTTAGGTTTAAAATATTTTTGGCTCTTGATTGAACACCCTCAACATTCTCTTCCGTATTTTGGATATAGATTTTTTGTATATTATTATCCTCGAACAAATACTTATCTATATCACGATTAAAAACAGGAAAACTATATCCAATAATTACAAGCGTATGAGTGTCAGAAATTAATTCCTTTGCAATATCTACTGTTTTTTCACTAAACCAATTTTATTTTAGTTCCCATGCAAAATTTATATTAGCACCAGTTGCGTGATAGGCTGTAGTAGAGTTATAATGGATTCCGGTCTCGAGTAAAATGGATATTTGATCCGTCGCTTCAGCCAAAAACAACCTTCTATGACTTTTGATGTGATTTGATCTTGCATTATCAACTACAAAATTGGCAGCAGTTCCATTCAATTTGACTATTTGATTATGCATGGTATCATCAGGATAATCGCAGCTATATTCATAATTTAACCTTGGAAAAAGATTAAGTTGTTTTCTTAAAGCCTCGTCGTCATCATAGGATATTTTGCTGTATGGGTGGAATGCCATTTCAATTTGAGAATCATAATTCCATGATACAATTCTTAAATTTTCTGGCAAAATTGGACTTTCAATCTGGACTTTCAATAACGCAGCCATAAAAAAATCATACCGAGGGTCAATTGGAGATTTGGAATACTGAGCAAAATCTTTAATGTTAGCGGGGTCATCAGGCTCACTAGATTGTTCATATATAAAATATGCGCTTAAAATTAATTTTAACTGAAATAGGTCATTATAATTTCTAGTGATAAATAGCTTTTTAGCATAAGTATCAATGCTTGCATGGTTTACAGCTAAATTTAAAATCGGTATCCATGAATTATTTATATGAGCTAAATTAGATTTATTTTTCAAAAAAATCATTTTTAATCGTATTAAAAATTTCATCATTTCGGAACTAAGTTGATTTTGAACTGGAATGGCTTGAAAGCTTGCACCGGCACCAAGTAAGTATGTGACATTATTCATTATTCTAACAATCAATTAAAGGTGATCTAATAAATGTTTATATGCACTTCATCTCGCTAGTTTTTAAAGGCCTGAAACATATCGTCTGTTCCCTTTCTAAACTGAAATCGAAAATCCATAATCAAAAATCTAAAATTGTGTTTACGCTGCCATCCCTATCACAAACACCTCCACATACTCTTTCATCTTCTGGATGATTCGGTCGCCAATCTCCCTGGCCATCAGGATACTGGGTCTTCCGCCTAGGCATTTTAATACTTCATCGCGGATTGGTTCCTGGCCGGTGAAGATGTAAGCTTCTATCAGGTTATTGAATTGTGCTTTGTCCAGATGTTCTTCTTCACACAATTTTGCCAGCGCGAGGATCTTTTGTTCTTGCCAGTATTTTTCAAACTCATCCGGGATGTTATCAGCATCTTCTATTGCAGGAAGGTTTTCTTCGATAAATTTTTCGATCAGTTCGCGCTTGCTACGTAGCTGGACTTCTCCACTAAGAAGGTCCATGATGGCTTTCTTCTGTTGTTGGGCCTCTGTGGATTTTGATTCCTTTAGCCTCGCTAGTAGCTTGAGGATATAGGCCACATTAATCGTATCGCGATGGATGAGTTCCAGCTCAAAGTCTACATCATCCAGGATCGATGCTTTTTCTTTTCGACTGTCCAGCCTGACCTTGTCATAAAGGTCGAGGTATTTGCTTTTGTAATCTTCAAAAGTTTGCTCATCAATGCTAAGATCATTCCAGTCAAAGTCTGTGTAGGAAGCGAGGACATTTTTTATTCTCATCAATGCGCGGAATGCCTGTACGAAGGCCAGTTCATCTTCCTCACTTACCAGGTTTGATACACTTTGAGGAGTAGGGGCAATGATCAACAGATTTTTCAAAGCTTCATCAACTTCTCCGCAATTTTTTCATACGGAGGCAGGATGATCTCTTCAATCGCTTCCTTGTTGGAGAAAAGCGCAATGGCTGTATCAGTGGCTCCTTTCAGATTTCGAAAGCATAATATGTTCCCTTGTGATTTTTGCTCGCCGAAGGTCCGGTTGGTGCGCGAATATGCCTGGATTAGCCCATGATGCTTCAGGTTTTTATCCACGTAGATGGTGTTGACTTTTTTTGCATCAAACCCTGTCAAAAACATATTGACTACCAACAGCAAGTCGAGGCGATCCCTTTCATCATTGAAACTTTCCTTTTCCCGATGTTTTAACCGCTTGCTGATGTCCTTGAAATAATTTTCAAATTGCTCACTATCCCGGGTAGAAAAATTGGTCCCATAGAGACGGTTGTAGTCACCGATAAACTCTTCCAGCTTATCGCGGGTGTGGCTGGATTTGTAGACAACTTTTAGATCTGCTGCCAATACCATATCATCATCGGGCAATAGGTCGCGGGCATCTTCATCTTCTTCATTAGCTCCAAATGTGAAGATGGTACCAATCCTCAGGTCATGTTCACCTGCTTCTTTTTTCTTTTTGAAAATTTCGTAATACCGGATCAGAGTATCAATGCTGGCCGTAGCGAAGATGGCGGAGTAATCTTTATTAAATGTCTTCTGGCCGTGATGGGCGATGATGTAATCCGCGATCTTCTCCAGACGTCGGTTATCATTGAGGACTTCGGCCTTATCAATGTCCTCTACTTCGATATCAATATTGGTATTCCCTTTCTGTTTGTATCTGCCGATGTACTCGATCCCGAATCGCAGCACATTTTGATCACGGATCGCATCGGTGATGACATATTTGTGCAGGCACTGGCCAAAAAGATCTTTGGTCGTGCGTTTCCCCATTTCATTTTTGTTGGCATTCTCCGCAAAAATCGGTGTGCCGGTGAATCCGAATAACTGGCTCTTGTGGAAATACTTTTTGATTCGATCATGGGTCGTACCAAATTGCGAGCGATGACATTCGTCAAATATGAATACGATCTTTTTGTCCCTAAGCTGATCCAGTTTTCTTTCGTGATGAGCACGGGAGACGGCGTTGTTGAGCTTCTGGATCGTGGTGAGGACGAGTTTTGTTGTATCGGTCAGTTGCGTCACCAGAGAGCCGGTATTGTCAGTTGTATTGACACTATCTTTTTTGAAGTTGTTGAACTCCGTCATGGTCTGGTGATCGAGATCCTTGCGGTCGACCACAAATACCACCTTATGCACACCGGGCAGATCCATCACGATCTGGCTGGCTTTGAAGGAGGTGAGTGTCTTACCTGAACCCGTTGTGTGCCAGATATAGCCGTTATCATCGCCAGCTATAACATGTTGTATAATTGCTTCTGTCGCGAAGTACTGATATGGCCGCAGGACCATGAGAGTCTTGTTGGCTTCACTGATCACGATATAGTGGGAGATGTATTTACCCAGGTGGTCAGGGTGAAGGAAGGCTGTTGTAAACTCACTCAGTTCCGTGGTGTTCCGGTTGTGTTCATTAGCCCAGAAGAAAGTCTGCATCACGGACTGGAGCGGGTTGTTGGCCAGATATCGGGTGTTGACACCATTGCTGATGACGAAAAGCTGTACGTACTGGAACAATCCAAAGTTGCTCCAGAAGGAATGGCGCTGGTAGCGATTGATCTGGTGGAAGGCTTCCTTGATCTCCATCCCCCTGCGCTTGAGTTCGATCTGGACGAGTGGCAGGCCATTGACCAGGAGGGTGACATCATAGCGATTGAGGTATGAACCTTGTTGTTTGACCTGGCTGGTTACCTGGTATTTGTTGTTGGACCAGACTTCATTGTCAAAAAACCGAACATAGAAAGCGGTGCCATCCTCCCGGGTCAGGTTGAAACGATCACGTAATGTTTTGGCCTTTTCAAACACATTGCCTTTGGCCAGGTGATTAAGGATGGCGCTAAATTCTTTGGTGGTAAATGTTGTGTGATTGAAATCTGCTAACTGTGATTGAAGATTGGTTACGAATGCATCACCATCGCTTATACGAACGGAAGCATAACCCAGTCCGATTAATTGTTTGATCAGGTTACTTTCGAGGATGGCTTCGGATTGATGCATTTTTTTGTTTCGTTTTTGTCCGATTACTAGTATAGTCAAATCTTATTATTCTCCATTCAGATAGCAGCGTCAGAAGAATTCTGTGTATGTATTTAGTTGTTCAGAAATATTTCCTGATACTTTTCTTCCAGACTGATTACTTCAGCTTCTTTTAATTCTTTAAATTCTTTTTCTCTTGCCCTTTTAGAAAGTTGTCCATTATTTTGCTTTAAAAATCTGAGTGCCATGGCCACTAATTTATCAGGCATTTCAAACTCTTCTTCAAGATATGTTTTAAACTCATCAAATTGCATGAGGTACTTTACTTCTTTCGGTATGATATTATCAATAGTATCTTTTACACAATCATATAGAAATTCGGCCTGGGGTGTAGCATCAAAATACCTGTAATAATCAATGGTATCATTCAATACTTCTACATTATGATCCCGTGTTTCCTTCCATTCTATTAAGTCTAATAATGGATGAGAATATCTTTCCAATACGTTTCTGTAGTCATCAATATGATCAAGGATGGAAGCTGAAACCGGAAAGATAATGCCCTGCCTGGTGAACTGTTTTTTAGCTAATACATGATGAATGAGGTACCGGTGGATACGACCGTTCCCATCTTCAAGCGGATGAATGAACACAAAACCAAAGGCGATGATCGATGCAGCTAATACGGCATCGATGTCCCTGGTGATTAGGAGTTCATGAGTGCTGATGAGTCCGGTGATCAGGGAATCAAGATCCTCCCATCTGGCGGAAATATGGTCAGGTATTGGCTCTCCTGTTGTGCGATCATGTTCTCCTACAAATCCACCTTTTTTACGGAATCCCATTTCAACAAACCGGGGACTTTCAATGACAAGTTGTTGTAACCGGATGAGTTCCTCTTTTGTCAAATCCTTTGTTCCGGCTTGTCCGATGGCTTGTCCCCAGCGTGCTGTTCTCTTACTTTTCGGACTTTCACCTTCAATCGTAAACGAGGCTTTGGAGTCCTTCAGCAATAAAAAAGCAGAGGTTCTCTGAAGCACATCCTTATGTACGGTATTCAGGAATTTATTTTGTTGTGCTGATAAATTACCCGCAAGGTGGTTTTCTAATTTATCTGATTTATATATCAACGGGCAAAAAAGGACTGTGCCTGGCAGGTTGTTGATGATCCTGTGTCTTGGGGATTCCATTCCTTTAATAGCGTATTGTTGATCTTCATCCAATAGGGGGGTGTATTTTATTTTACTGTCCGCATTGGGTACGTTTAATTGAGCCGAAAACAACCATTCATAGAGGAACCAAATCTTCCGGCTGTACTGGCCTGTTGGTTCAAGTTGTATGAGGGTTATAATTTCGTCTTTCGTTAAAGCTGTGAATAATTTTTTAAAGAACAAGAGATTGACACCCTCATATTTTAAGGCGAATACCAGGTGCTTGTACAAGGTATCCTCAGGTTGATGCCGGGGTGTATACACCTTCCAGGTGCTCGTTTCATATTGCCGTTTTTTTGAACTAATCAGGGTAAGTTGCGAGGGCATGGGCATAGACAACTGAAATGCTTCCATCAAAGCACCATAGCCTACGAGTATGGCCTCTTCAGGTGTTTGTCTGCCATGGAAGACAACTATTTTCCGGGAAAAGTGGTTATTTATGGCCATTGGTGAAAAACGCTCGATACATGTGAAAAATGGTCGCCATCGCGCATATTTGGTGAAAAATAAGCGCTGTTAAAAATCAAATATAGGTGAAAATCAAACGTTCTTGGTGAAAAATGAACGCTTTTCATACAATTTAGTGAATAATAAATGGCAGTTCAATCTTATTATTGATCTTATTTTCAAAAGTTTCCAAATTGGAAACTTATTCATACTTTTACGGTTATAAACACGGGAGTTGAGGATCATCACCTATGCAGCATTAAGGCAATTTGGAACAAAGAATCCAACGACAATGCCTGCGATAGCTGCCTGGTATAAGATCGCCAGGAGTAAAGAAGTGGTTTGGAGAAAGCCCCAGGACGTTGTGCATACGTTTGGCCGGCGGGTTGACATACTGAAGAATGACCGGGTGTGTATTGATCTGGCGGGTACAAATGTGCGAATGGTGCTCAAAGTAGAGTATGCCTTGGGAATGGTCTTTGTCCGTTGGATAGGATGGCATAAGGATTATGATTTATTGGGTGAAAAAATTCATACACTTTAAATATTTGATGAAATGACCAGATGGAGTAGCCTGGCAACGAAAGCTGATTACAAAGCTGCTGTAGCCCGGATCAATGCGTTGATCGATGTTAAACGAACGGATGCTGTGCATAACGAGCTTAGCCTTCTGTCTTTTCTGGTGGAGGATTATGAAGAGAAATCTTTTCCCATGCCTGATGCCTCCCCTCTGGAAGTTATCAGGTTTGCAATGGCGATGAAAGACATAAAGCAACAGGACCTGATTCCTGTACTGGGTACAAAAGGAAATGTTTCTAAAATTCTGAGTGGTAAGGCAAATATTCAGCTGGCGGATATCCAACCCTTAAGTGTTTTGCTGGGAATCCCTATTGAGGCATTAATCCCAAAACAGGAAAATATTGATGTATCCGTCGGAGTATTATTTGGATATGCGCAGCCGTCAAATTCCGGACATGAAGCAATCCGAAGAGTACTGGAGCCCGGTAGAAACAAGTATGCAAAAAAGTCACAAATGCCCCTGCGCTCAGCTGCGAAAAAAGCAAGTAGTAAAAAGAAGCCCTGACTTTTTTCCGGTTTCTGTCTTAGCCCCCTGAAAGACTGGATGAATTGTATGAATTAGTTTACTGGCATTTCTGAAAGGATTAAGACATTCTACTTTTTGTAATCAATGTTTTCAGGATGATTTAAATTGTATACCCTTTTGAACTCAAGGCTTTTTGCACCAAAATTAATAAGTAATCCAACAGGGAGCTTATATGCCTGACAATAATTCATGGCTTGTGCCAGGTGGACATCTTCAAGCTTAATTAGTGCTTTTAATTCCACCATAATATAAGTTTCAACAAAGAAATCAACCCGTCGTGTTCCAATCTCAATCTCGTCAAAGTAAATACTCATCTCCATTTCGCGCTGAAAAATCAGGTCGTGCTTTCGCATTTCAATAGCCAACGCCCGCTGATAGATCACTTCCTGAAATCCGTTACCCAGTGTACTATGCACCTTCATCGCACATCCAATGATTTTTCCGGTAACTTCCTCGTATTTCAACTGGTGGGGAAAGATTGATTTTAATGAAAGATAAGGGAAATAGCTTAATAATGAAATGCCTCCCCTGTCTGAATTAGGATTTATAGGATTTTAAGATTATAGGATTAAGTTTAACCGTCGCTCTGCTCTCACATTTTAATTCAATCTCCCTTTTCTCCTATCATCCTTTTCTCCTATCATCCTAATCCTAACATCCTTTAATCCTACGAATCCTAATTCATACAATTTTTTACACGAACATTTGTTGTAAGAGGCCTTTTTTGAAAGTTTGGGTATGTTTGATTTGGTTGTTGATAGAATCAATTTTATAATCAATGTTAGTTAAAAAAGAAGCAATTTTCTTTTGCTCTGCAAGATGAGGAATTGACAATTTTAATAATCGAAGTTGGGAGGGGTATAAATGAACAACTGTAAAGCCTTGAGTAAGTCTGGCGATCTCTTGTTTCTTTTGACTATTTAAATAGTAAGATAGAAAAACACCATTATTCTTGGTTCTTATAATATTCAAGTCTCCACCCAGAGCAATCCCAGATTTCAATACACACGATGCAGTTGCAATATCAATTGGAGTTTCCCCTGATGCGGGTATTATTACATCATTTGCTACACTTAATACTAAATTCTCTCTTGAAACATTGGTCCTTGAAATTACATTCAAAATGGTTTCTTTATAATGGGTATAAAGTTGGCCATATCTGATACATTCTGTATCTCCCGATTCTTCAATATCTGATTTAGAAATTCCTTTTCCTTTTAAAAACTCAGCTAACTCACCTAAATTTTTCTCCTCCCATGTTGGATACGCTTTTCCCTTCTCATCCTTAAACCTCAACTTACCGGAGAAGAGCTGTTGCATCACACCTTATTTGTATTGCTCCAGCAATTCTTTTTTGCGGGTGAGGTGTTGGATCTTTTCGTCTATGGCGGAGAGGAAGGAGGCGATTTTTTGTTGTTCTTTAAAGGACGGTATAGCAAGTTCAAAGTTTAGCAAATCTACAACAGTAATATTTGCTTGATTTGCGTTACCCCTTGCAATTTTTTTTATATGAGCCCGGTATTTTATCGTACTTAAAAGACAAAAAATAAATCCATTGTCAATATTTTCTAAATTTTCAAATTTTAGTAAATTCTGATTAAGAAACCCTTCATTATTTCCTCTAACAAAAATCCCCCTACCAACCGCTGATTCAACCAAATCAGGCTTGGAACCAACTGTTGTGATAATAATATTGCCTGATCGAATTAAGTAATCCTTGTATTTTTCCGACACATTGTCAGAAATATAAATTATTTCATTATCGTGTTTAATTTTATCGAAGTTTAAATCAGATACTCGAACAATTCGTATTCCACGACCGCAGTAATCAATTGATTTGAAAGCAAACCCTTTAGTGTATTTTGAAACATCAATTAATTTACACAGTTTCCAGCTATCGATATAACTGCTAAATCTTAAATTTGGGACAATTGTTTTTTTTGTCTTCACAAACTAGAATGGAGTCGTAATTCCTAAATCTTTGCAGAATGAAGTAATGGTAATATCATTACGCTTTATTTGCACTTCTAATTTCTTCAAATCATTTGAGACATCCTTAAGATTTATAACCTCTTCCTCTTCAAAAGTTCCGACGTAACGCGGGATGTTCAGA
>JALYSC010000373.1 GCA_030855005.1 Bacteroidota bacterium
GGCATGGGTTGAGCAGAATGCAAAGAACGGAGCTGATGGCATTAAATTTTTTGGGGCTGCACCAGATGTCATTGAGGCGGCTTTGAAAGAAAATAAAAAACTTGGCTTACGATCAGCATTTCATCATGCACAATTAGATGTCGCCAGATGGAATGTTTTGAATTCTGCAAAAGCCGGACTTACCACCATGGAACATTGGTATGGACTTCCGGAAGCTTTATTTGAAAACAAAACCGTTCAGGATTATCCGGCAGATTACAATTACTTTAATGAGCAGGACAGGTTCACTCAGGCAGGACGATTATGGAAACAGGCCGCTGCTCCATTCACTCCTCACTGGAATGCTGTGATGGATGAATTGCTTGCACTTGATTTTACGCTTGATCCTACTTTCAATATCTATGAAGCTAGCCGTGACCTACATCGTGCTCGCCGGCTGGAATGGCATGAAGATTACACCATGCCTAAGCTGTGGATGTTTTTTCAGCCAAGTCGAATTTCCCATGGATCTTACTGGCATTATTGGGGTACTGAAGAAGAAGTAAATTGGAGAGATAATTACAGATTATGGATGACTTTTGTAAATGAATATAAAAACCGGGGAGGTCGCGTTACTGCCGGATCTGATTCAGGTTTTATTTTTGAATTATATGGCTTCGCATATATCCGTGAATTGGAATTGTTGCGTGAAGCCGGATTTCATCCACTGGAGGTGATTCGTTCAGCTACCTTATATGGAGCCCAGGCCCTTGGTCGTGAAAAAGAAATCGGAAGTGTTGAGGAAGGTAAACTGGCGGATCTGATTATCATCGAAGAAAATCCATTGCAGAATTTGCAATGTCTCTATGGAACTGGTGCTATAAAATTAGATGATGACAATCATGTGGTTCGAGTAGGTGGTGTAAAATATACCATCAAAGACGGCATCATCTATGATGCAAAACGACTTTTGGCTGACGTGAAAGGGATGGTAGATAAAGAAAAAGCAGAAACAGGATTTAAATTATTTCAACCGGGTATGAAACCTTAACCAACTACGAATGAATCAACGTCGAAAATTTTTGCAAACACTGAGCCTGATGGGGATCGGAATGCCATCGCTGATGAAATTAACATCTTCAAGCAATGTCAGAAATATAACTAGTACCTCAGGACCTGTTATTATGTGCAGCCGATCAGAAGATTGGGGACGCAAGGTGCTTACACCAGCATGGGATATGTTGCAGCAAAGCAGAAATATCCTGGATGCAATTGAAGTTGGATCCAATGTGTGTGAACTTGATCCAAAAGACATGTCAGTAGGTTACGGAGGCCTGCCTAATGAACGTGGTGTGGTAAGTCTTGATGCATCTATCATGTATGGACCTACGCATAAATGTGGCAGCGTTGCAGCATTGGAAAAAATAAAGCGGGCTTGTTCAGTTGCACGTCTTGTAATGGAGAGGACTGATCATATTATGCTGGTTGGTGCGGGTGCATTGGAGTTTGCTATTGCACACGGTTTTCCTGAAGAAAATTTACTTACTGAAGAAGCCAGATTGAAATGGCTTGAATGGAAAGAAAACCTTAGCACACAAGATGATTGGTTACCTCCGGCAGATGGGGTCTATCTTCCTAATAAACGTAAAGGAGGAACTATCAATGTTCTTGGGATGGGTTTCAATAATGATGTTGCCGGCATCACTACCACAAGCGGGCTTTTCGGAAAAATTCCTGGCCGGATAGGTGATTCTCCAATCATTGGAGCAGGACTATATGTAGATAATGCAGTCGGAGCGGCCGGAGCAACAGGTCGCGGTGAAGAAGTAATCAGAACCTGCGGATCCTTTTTATTAATGGAAAAAATGAGGGCCGGAATGTCGCCTCAGAAAGCATGTGAAGAGGTTGTTGAACGAATTGTTGAAATCAATGGCGGTCCTGATAAAATTGATTTCAATGTAAAGATGATCGCTATGAATGTAAATGGAGAATTTGGGGTTGCTTCCGTAATGGAAGAAGAGAAAACATTTCCAGCTGCTTCTGTGATGACATCAAAAGGATTTCAGGAAATCACAGGAACCTGTTTAATAAAAGTCAAGAAGTAATCTTTCACTTCTAGAGATCTAGCAATCCTTCCGGTATATCCATAAAAATGATCTTATCTGATTTACGTATTTCAGTAATCAGTTGATCGCTCAATGGAATTAATATTTCTCGCTTTTCAGGTTGTATTACCGCCATCAATTGCTGAGGATATTCTTCTGTCCTGATTATAGCGTAGTCTAAATTATGAATGTTATCATGGATTTTATACTCTGTCCATTTATCCTTTAGATTTTTTGGAGAAAGTTGGTGTCCTGCTCTCACACTATCGAGCGGAATCCATAATTCCTGTCCTGAAAGAAGATCAGAATCTTTTTTATTGACAACGTCTTCAAGTGAAACTACAAAGTGAGAATCTTCCTGCACATCAGTTACCAAGTATGGGACTTTGGAACCGTTCAGATCAAAAAAAACATATTCACCTGCAGAGATATATTCTTTAAATCTGTCTTCCAGTAACAAGCGAATTTGTCCAGTTGTGCCGTGTGATTTAAGGGTTTTTCCTATATGGAAATACTGACTTACCGGAGGATATGGGGAACTCAATTATGTTCAATCATTACCTGGGAAAGGATGTAACCTTTTCCTGCATGTTCGACCCAGGGCTTTCCAAGACAAGTAGTGAAATCTCCTAATTCAATACACCTGCTATCGAGAATGGTATCAATTCTTGATATCATGCCAATACCTCTGGCATATTTTTCAAAAACATATCGCTTCTGGCTACCATCGTCTGAATCACTTTGCACTACATACATGACCTGTCCGGGAGGAAAAATAAAATCACCAACCGTATCAGCGATATCAATGTATTGAACCTCAGCCTGCCAATCCTGGTAAGCCTGCACATTCTCCGTTCCTATCAATATTGTGATAGTCGGATTAATGTATGAGGTTCCAATCCACTTTTTTCCTTCATCGAGTGGAAATACAAGTTTGCGAAAAGTCAGATTCTCTTCAGTACGATACGCTTCTAAAACAGATCTTCCTGTTGTCCATACATCAATAATCTTCCAGGGCTGGGAATCATTGTCGCGTCTAAAACGATGTATGTAAAAAACAGTATCACCTAGTACTGTAAGTTGAAAATCCGTGATCTCCTCTTTGATTTCAAAATGAGCAGTATCCTGCTTGTTACCTCCCTGTGCGTCATCAAAAACTATTGAATCGATAGCATAAGTCACGTACTTACCAACTGCAAGCGGAAAATATTCTTCGGAATTATTTGTATCGGGATTTTCAATCTCATTATTAACGCAGCTCAACACTGACAATCCCAAACACATATATAAAAAGATCTTAAGCATAGATCAGTTTTTAGAACTTGCTCTGATGATACCCCCTCCAACAACATCCTCACCTTCATAAAATACAGCCGACTGCCCGGGAGCTATTCCTTTTACATTTGCCAGGAAAGACACTTCTACCTGGTCACTATTAATCTGACGCAATTCACTCATAGTGCCATAATCACGATATCTAACTTTTGTTATCGTTTCAATTCCATCAGGTAACTGATCATACTTTAACAGATTAATACCGCCTACGTTCATTCGGTTACGGATTAATTCGTCCTCCCGCCCCAATACTATAGTATTGGTTTCCGGAATAATTTCAGAGACATACATAGGTTCAGTGAATGCGAGGCCTAGACCACGTCGCTGACCAACTGTATAGAACGGATATCCCTGGTGTTTTCCTAATATTTTACCTTCTCTGTTGATGTAGGACCCCCATTTACTTT
>JALYSC010000374.1 GCA_030855005.1 Bacteroidota bacterium
ACCGGTGGCTGAGGCCTGGGAGATGTTTCTGTTGCGCCGCTATAAGGTGTACAAAGTGAATAAACTAATGAGTCACCTTCGGGATCGTCAGCCGAATGATCATACAAAATGGGTTTGTTGACACAAGTATAGATAGGTGCATAATCTCCAAATTGCGGTGAGCTATTGCATTCTTGTTGTGCCAGTGCACTCAGGTCCGCTATTAAGGTCATCCCTGTATCTGTGGGATCTTCAATATTATTTAATGTGATATTTCTGCAACATCGCTGATAAGCCATAGTGTATCCCGTGGCTCTAAAGGGTAGAAAAATAGTCGAAACGTAAGTAGTAGTGTGAACACAAACATCACCACTCACTACACTGCAATCACTGATGAGTGTTTCGTTAAGTGTATCAGTAGTATTATAGGGAATTAACAAACCTGATGTTCCAAGGAAGGATAGAAACTGTCCGCTGACACCATCATAAAAACCGATAGATGCAGGATCATCAAAAAATGCGTCCGGGTCACCGAAGAAACAATCTCGACGGACAGTGAGCCGGATTAGATACATATTATTTCCAAGGCAACGATACGTGAGGTCACCTCCTACAATGTGACTCGCCTGCACGTCCTGCGGAGCAAAGAATAATATGGTACACAGGATGAACGCGCTCTTGAGTAGAGTCTTTCCGGTTAACATGATTTTTGATATATGTGTGTTCATGTCGCTTATTTCTGAATTTCAATTATTTCTACCCGACGTTCCCTGGATGCTTCAGGGCTGTAGATTGATTTGCGGGCATTTTTTCGATCGTCACTGATGTTGCTGGAAGCAGTTTCTTCTCCGAAAGATTTTTCCGTAACTACCAAATCACCTGTTTCCATATACTTATAAAGAATCCCATCCCTGAAGGATTTAAATTCATTTTGAATACTCGATATCCTTCGGTTTCCTAAAGCAAGATTGTACTCAGCCGAAGCAAGTGGACTGGTATAGCCTTTCAGATAAATAGTAAAGGTTAATCCTTCTTTTAGGTATTGCTCCAGGATGTGCATGAATGATTCATACTCTCTTCTACCTGTAGCAAGATCCACTTCAAAGAAATCGCGGATAGCTTTCGCTGCAACTTCTCTTTCGCCTGTTGCGGTTCCTGCACTGTATTTCTGGATGAATTCACTTTTCCTCGCCATATAAGGTTCAAATGTTTGCAGATACCTTACAGTCGCCTTATCAGATTTGCTGTTTCGTCCCGGCTCATCATTGTCGAAATAAATTGCAAGAGGTAAGAAGTCTTCAAGGTTACCAATTTCGAGATACAGATCAACGATAAGCGTGTCTGAACCTCTGTCCTGTGAAGAATTAAAAGTTTTGCTTTCCGGCAAATATCCTTTTTTGGTACCGGTTGCCTTCATATCAAGATTAGGATCTACCTGGAAAAAGTATTGCGTGGCAAAGGTTTCTTGTTTGACCTGAGGAGTACCGCCTGCAATATTAGCCACTTCAACTCTCACACCTTCCAATTTTTCACGTGTGCGTTTTTCAAATGTGCGCACAAGCAAGATTCGTTTTGAAGGAGCGAGATAAAGCCGTTGTTCAATTTCTTTTGACTCCTTAATTCCTACAGTAGATAAGGACGCAGAATCCGGATCGAATTCAAACTTTTCGCCAAGGACTTCATAAGTAGTATTCCTTTTAATGGGAACAATGACCACATTAGTGTCACCTGTAGAATATGTTTCGGTATTCACATCTGCTTCTGTTACATAGACTGTAACATTATTCAGTGGTTCGCCAGTGTGTTTATTAAATGTGAGAACCTTAAGCGTAACCTCGATTGGTTCTTTAGAGAAATAATAAATATCGTAACAACAAGCCTCATCTTCCGGCGAGAGATACATTGATCCAAGTCTGTTAGAAGAAAAATATCCTTCCTTCTCATCTTCAGAGAGTGTATAGAAAGCATCATCGAGACTACTGTTAGTTGGAGATCCGAGATTGACCGGTTGTCCCCAGGTACCATCTACACTTTCCACACTGAAAATATCAAGACCTCCAAAACCTATATACCCTTCCGTACTGAAGTACAATGTATTTGAACCCCGGTGATAAAATGGAGAAACATCCGTTGAAGGAGTATTAAGGGATACGATATTTTCAGGTGCTGTAAAATTGTCCTTATCTACAATCTGGCTAAACCAGATATCATTTCTACCTGCACCACCTGGTCTGTCAGAAACAAAATATAGAACTTCACGTGCTGTCTTTGGATCATATCCAACATGGGGTTGCGTATTAGTAAATCCTGCCATGTTGATGGGCTCAGGCAATTTCTGCGGAGTACCATAAACCCCTTCTACTATGTCTCGATAATAGAGATCACATCGTATTTCTGATGCGTTGATATAATCGCAAATCGTATAATAGACACGGTCACGAGATGCATTCCACGCTGTATTGGCAGTATGGAAAGTGGGATCATTAAGAATACTATCTGGTACACCAGTCTTATTATCTTCACTTAACAAAACCTTGGAATAAGGCTTGCCTTGTACCTCTTCTTTATCCTGCGAAAAGAAACGAAGGGAGGTGTAGTAAAGCAGGTTTTCATTTTGAGTTGCACTGAACTCAGAAAATGAGGTGTTGACTTCAGCTCCGAGGTGATCAAGTTCAAGAGCAGTGTCTGCATTAGCTAACGCTTCTATTGCCCATTTAGCACTTTCGATTTGTTTGAGTGCCATGCCTGTTAACTCTGCATCCTCATCACTATGTTCGGAAACGTAGATGGTAAATAAATCCAGTGCCTCCTGATATTTTCCAAGTCGCTGTTTGACATATGCAAGCCAATAATTCGTGGCGGGATACTCATCGGCTTTGTTGTTACTGGCTACCTCCTGGAAATATTTTTCAGCCATCGTAAAGGCTGAATAATGGCGGGCGGCGTCTGCCAATTTGTACGTTAATTCTATGTTGTTGGGCTCTATCTCATGAGCGGTTCTCAGATAATTATAGGCCGAGAAATAATCTTTCTTGGCCATGGCTTCTTCAGCTCCTTTGACGTATGCGTTGAGCGTCTGGCTGCTTGCAGTCTGGATAAAGAAGAAGGAGATAAAAGCTGATAATATTATATGGCGCATCATATGTTGCAGTTATCTTATTAGGAGATCAGAATATGGAGCATACTCTAGTTTGTTCAAAAGGCCACAGTTTCTTCCATGTATAGGTGAGGAATAATTCAGGGCCACCTTTCTTATCGGTAGCAGCCTTAAAGTCGCTGGTATTGACATCATAGCTAAAGCCTGCTTTCCAACCATCATAACCAAGGGCAATCATTGGGATTATTGCATCATCTAGACGAGTTGCCACACCCAAGTGAAGCTCTACTTCTCTGGCTTTGCGGTTGCTGATATGGATGATTAAACCACCACCTACAACTGTTTCTTCGTAAGGGCCTTGCTGTTGAAGTAATCCGTTAGCATACAAATCAAGTCGGCTTGCTAACTTCAGGATACCGGTTCCATAAAATGCGAGACGGATTGGGAGTTTTGTATTGTCATTCCCGTAGAAAGCAAATCCGGGTTCATTCAGGTGGAATGAACCCACACCAAAATCTAATTTAGTGCGGTCTTTACCCTGAAGACGGAGATTTAATCCCGCACCCAAGTCGAGGAATACGAAACTGGTATTTGTAAATGTTTCATTTGATGGTAATGATGGATCGTACACGACCCCTGTCCATTGTTCATCCCAACGCAGATTAGAACCATTCTTAAATGAACGATTACCAACGCCCAGATAAGCACCGGCACTGATAAAGAAGCTCCGGGTTAAAGCACGGGTATATG
>JALYSC010000375.1 GCA_030855005.1 Bacteroidota bacterium
GCAGATGGCACCAACGGATGGAAAAGCAATGATGGTATTCACAGTGACGCAGGGTAACTCTCTTACTGCCGCTGCACAGGCAACAAATACTGAGTTACAGTTGAAACAGGAGAGTAGTCGTCAATTGACAGTGAATGGTCTGCCAGCATTAGAAGTGTTGACTTCTCAAACTTCGCAGGATCCAAATTCAGGAGCTACCAGTTCGATCGCAGTACAAAGTGTCTATATTCAGTACAGCAATGATATATACGTTTTCCATGGAGTTTCTACACCACAGAATTTTGGAAGTTATGATGGAAATTTTGACCGGACGATGAGTGGATTTAAAGCGCTTACCGACGCAAGTAAGATTAATGTCAAGCCTGAGCGAATCAAATTGGTGGCAGTTAAGTCATCAGGTACTTTGAGCCAGGCCTTACAGGCAAATGGTGTGACTGCAGCGCGAGTGAAGGAATTTGCAATTGTCAATGGTCTTGAGACTAATGCGCAGGTTAAAGCAGGCACAATGATCAAAGTACCCACGAAATAAATAGCTTTTTCCTGGTGGAGATCAGAATAGAAGATTTCTCCACCAGGAAACTGCAGGATTTTAGTCTATTTTGGGTAGTATTGGATAATTAAGAAAAGCAAGCTAGCTTATAATTGAAGTAAAAGAATCAGAATCAATTGATCGTGCCCTCAAGAGGTACAAACGTAAGGTTCAGAATGTAAGACTGATCCAGGAATTACGCCGCCGCAAGGAGTTTGTCAAACCTTCTGTGTCACGCCGCAACGAGATTCTCAAAGCCGTATATCGTACGAAGAAGCAGACTGAAGAATAAATACCCTTACACGGACTATTCATACGGTTTTTATTTTTCCGATTATTTCTTTTCCCGAATCATCTTACATTTGGCTCCGGTCACGAGGACCGCTGTGCCTATTTGTTTTATTGAGACTTTGCCCGGGTGGTGGAACTGGTAGACACGCAGGACTTAAAATCCTGTGGCCAGTAATGGTCGTGCCGGTTCGATTCCGGCTCCGGGCACTTAAACGATTAACTAATGTATCTCAACCCAAAAATCTAGTTGGGCTTTTGAATAAGAGCAAGAGCCTGAGTCTATTGACCTCCTTATGACGGAATGGTAAATCTATAAAGCACATTTTAGGGGTTTTCGTGCTGGTAGGTGTCAAAATTATTATTCCGGGTATGGGGCAGGCTCTTTTTTTATTTTCCTAAAGTTTTACACTCTGGGATTCCTACTTTACACACAGGACATATTCGCACGATAATTTTGCTGTCAATCAGCATATTTCGTATGAAAAGAAATCTTGATATATGTGTACTCTCCGATCTTCACCTTGGTACACACGGCTGCAGAGCAACTGAACTTCTCCATTACCTGCAATCAATCGAACCCACCCGTCTAATCCTTAATGGAGATATCATCGACGCCTGGCATTTCAAAAAAAGATACTTCCCAGCCCCACACTGGGAAGTGATTGAACGGATTCTGGAGATGGCCAATACTGGCACATTGGTCTATTACCTGACAGGTAATCATGATGATGTCCTCCGGCGTTTTCATGCCATGGATCTTGGAAATATCAGGCTTCGGGATCAATTGGAATTGCGGATACAACATAAAACGCTGTGGTTCTTTCACGGAGACGTTTTTGATGCATCCATATTCATAGCGCCCTGGTTGGCAAAACTCGGTGGCAAGGGATATGATTGGTTGATCAGATTTAATGGATTTATTAATCGGTGGCGACTGTACGCCGGTTTTGAGAAAATATCCTTTGCCCATAAAGTGAAACGCTCTGTGAAGCATGCAGTGAAGTTCGTCACAGACTTCGAAAAGGCAGCCATCGAAGGTGGATTCAAAAAAGGCGTTGATGCTGTTATATGCGGCCACATTCATCAGCCCCGCATCGAAGTTCACAATAGGGACCATCAGGAGGTCATGTACTTGAATAGCGGAGACTGGATAGAGAATATGACAGCTCTGGAGTACAAAAGTGGAGCCTGGAGATTATATAGACATGGTGAAGTGATGAATGCCGGTTTGGATGAATTCCTTTCACATCTGGAGGATGATCAGTATATATTTCGTGGTGCTAAGGAACAGGAGGAAGAGAAGGAGCGGTTTAAATAAAAAAGAGCTCTGAAGAAAACTCCAGAGCTCCTTGAGCGGAAAACGAGACTCGAACTCGCGACCCCGACCTTGGCAAGGTCGTGCTCTACCAACTGAGCTACTTCCGCAGGGTATCAATAGGGGTGCAAATATACATTTTTTATAAAATCAACCCAGTTTGCAAAGCTTTGTTTTAAGTCATCGAAAACAAAGACCTTTGACACGGTATGAACATCGTCCTGATTGACAATTACGACTCCTTTACCTACAATCTGGTCCATTATCTCAAGGAAATCAATGGCGTCAACCTCGTCATCCTTAAAAACGACCAGCTTTCCTCAAATGAATTAGAAGGCGCCGAAAAGATCGTGATTTCTCCGGGACCAGGCCTTCCTTCAGGTAATGGTCGAATTATTGAGCTGGTGAGGGAATATTCCGGTGTGAAACCAATTTTTGGCGTCTGTTTGGGTTTACAGACTATTTACGAAGCTTTTGGAGGGCAGTTATTGAATCTGAAGCGCGTCTTCCATGGAGTTACGTCCAACGTTTCGATAGTGAAGGAGGATCCCATTCTGAAGGGTATGCCCAATCCATTTTTAGCAGGCAGATATCACAGCTGGGTTTGTGATCCCAAATACCTTCCCACCGATCTTATGATCACTGCATGGGATGAAAACAATGAGATTATGGCCTGCCGCCACGTCACTCATCCAACATTTGGCGTACAATTTCACCCTGAGTCATTTCTAACTCCAGAAGGAAAAAGGATGATTGAGAATTTTGTGAATTGCTAGTCAGAGAAACTACCAACCCAGGATGTAAGCGAAGATCAGCGGAGCCACAATCGTAGCATCCGACTCAACAATGAATTTCGGTGTATGAATGTCTAATTTGCCCCACGTAATTTTTTCATTCGGTACAGCTCCTGAATAAGATCCATAACTAGTAGTTGAATCACTAATCTGACAGAAGTAGGACCAAAAAGGAATACCATCCATCCTGAGGTCCTGATGCATCATAGGTACCACACAAATCGGGAAATCACCTGCTATACCACCACCAATCTGGAAAAATCCAACTCCATTTTCACCTGCATTATTCTTATACCATTCAGCCAGAAACATCATATATTCTATACCTGACTTGACAATGGACGGTTTGTATAATCCTTCCATACAATGTGCAGAAAACATATTGCCTGAAGTGCTGTCTTCCCATCCCGGTACAAGGATTGGTAGATTTTTTTCACACGCAGCTATAAGCCAGGAGTCTTTGCGATCTATCTGATGATATTGTTCGAGGGAACGGTTACGAATTAACTGATAGATATATTCATGAGGGAAATATCTGTTTCCTTCAGCCTCAGCTTTCCCCCACACTTCCATCAATTGACGTTCTATTCGACGCATCGCTTCTTCTTCAGGAATGCAGGTGTCCGTTACGCGATTGAAGTGATGATCCAGTAGATCACGTTCATCAGCAGGACTCAGGTCACGATAATTTGGAATTCTTTTATAATAATCATGCGCCACAAGGTTGAATATATCTTCTTCAAGGTTTGCCCCTGTGCATGTGATGATATTGACTTTATCCTGACGAATCATTTCTGCGAAGGAAAGCCCAAGTTCTGCCGTACTCATTGCTCCTGCCATGGTGATCATCATCTTATTGCCCTGTTCGAGCTGATCAACATATCCGCGTGCAGCAT
>JALYSC010000376.1:0-470 GCA_030855005.1 Bacteroidota bacterium
TGTAACAATAGCATGCCCTGGTACACCGGTATTCTCAGCTCCTGCTGTAACTGATAATTGTGATCCAAATCCTGCAATCAGCTTTACAGATGCAAGCAACCTTGATGGATGCGGAACTGGAACAATAACTCGTACATATACGGCTGTTGACTGCGCTAATAATAATGCAATCACGGTTTCTCAAACGGTGACGATTGAGGATACAACGATTCCTATATTAGCTAATCAGGGAGCTGATGTAACGATTCAGTGTCCTTCATCTACGGTATTCACTGATCCTGATGTAACAGATAATTGTGATCCTAGTGCAGTTATTACTTCAACTGATGCAAGCATTCTTGATGCATGCGGCGAAGGAACAGTAACCAGAACATGGATCGCAACAGACTGTGCGGGTAATGTTTCAATTCCTGTTTCTCAAACAATCACGATCGAGGATACAACATCTCCTGTGATGACTAACCAGGGAA
>JALYSC010000376.1:480-3801 GCA_030855005.1 Bacteroidota bacterium
TGTTACAATTGAATGTACTGGTTCACCTGCCTTTACAGATCCGGTTGTAACTGATCAATGTGATCCGAACGTGACAATCAGTTTTACAGATAACTCAAATCTCGATGGATGCGGAGAAGGAACGATCACCAGAACGTGGACAGCGACTGATTGTGCCGGAAATGCTGCCCCAACCGTATCTCAAACGATTACCATAGAGGATACTACACCGCCAGTATTAATTAATGAAGGAGCTGACCTTACAATCGAATGTACCGGTACTCCTATATTCACTGATCCTTCAGTGACCGATAATTGCGATGCTAATGTTGTCATCAGTTTTGATGATGTTATATCAATCGATGCATGTGGAGAAGGAACTATCACCAGAACATGGACAGCAATTGATTGCGCAGGAAATGTAGCCATACCGGTTTCTCAAATTATTACAATAGAAGACACCATGCCACCAGTGCTAAGTGGTCAGGGTTCAGATGTCACTGTCAATTGTCCTGAAACAGCGGTATTCATAGATCCGCTAGTCAATGATGATTGCGATCCAAACGTTATTATAAGCTTCACCGATTTAACCAACCTGGATGCATGTGGAACAGGAACAATTGCACGGACCTGGATAGCATCAGATTGTGCCGGTAATGCTGCCACTCCTGTTACTCAAATTTTTACAATAGATCTCTTGCCTTTAACTCTTATTACATCTACAAATGAAACAGTTGACTGCTATGATGAAATAGTTGTACCTGCCCCACCAGTAATCATGGATCCTTGCGGGAATGAAATTCTACCAACTGGTCCGCAGGAAGGAATTATTCCTGCCTGCGAAGGCGACGTCACGTATACATGGACATATGTTGATTGCAGTGGCAACACTCAATTGTACGTTCACACAGCCACAATTGAATACGAACCATTCCCTTCCATCCCTTCGACAAGTGATGTGGTTGACTGTTATGCTAACATCATTTTACCTGCACCTCCGGATGTAATCGATAATTGTGGTAATGCATTAATCCCATCAGCACCGATTGAATCAGGAATCATTTCCTGTGAAAGTGAAATCACTTACACATGGACATATACCGATTGCGAAGGAAATATCCAGACCTACGAACACTTCGTCACTATCAATGATGATATACTTCCAACTGCCTCCGATCCTGCAGATATTAATTTAGCTGGTTGTAACACAGCAGTACCTGCACCTGATGCAAGCGTTGTAACTGATGAAGCTGATAATTGCGGTAATGCAAATGTCGCATTTGATAATGATCTGGTTTCTATGACAGGATGTATTGAGACAACCATCAGAACCTATCGTGTATTCGATGACTGCGGAAATGAAATTTTTGTTTCGCATACTATAACACGTACTGTTGATACGACTCCTCCTGTGTTTGATCCAATTCCACAGGATGTGACTATTAATTGCGATGATGTGGTTCCTCCAATGATCGCTCTTGACTTTACAGATAATTGTTCACCCGGTGGTACTGTAACAGGTACACAATCAGGCCCCTCCGGTGATCCATTAACGATTACCAGGGAATGGACCATAACAGATGATTGCGGTAATGCAACGACAGTAATCCAACTTATTATTTTGGAAAATGAACTTATTCCAAATACAATCAATGAAAGTATTTGTAATGGGAATTCTGTATTTATCTATGGCGTGGAGTATACCACTGGTGGTATATACCAGGATACGATAGAAAGTACTACAGGAGAATGTGATACAGCTCTTGTGATTAATATTCAGGAAATAACTGGTGGAACACTCGACATTCAGGAATCAGTTTGTCCGGGTGATTCTTCTATTATTTTCGGTGAAACATATGGACCCGGTGTCTACTCAATTACACTGCCTGGCATCAATGGAGAATGCGATACACTCGTCAATATCAATGTTTCCGGATTGCCATACAATTTCGTATCCATCAATGAAACGATCTGCGCAGGTGAGACAATCATCATAGATGGTATCGAATTTGATGCTGCAGGAACTTTTATTGATACTCTTCAGGGAGTAAGTCCGGCATGTGATACTATCAGGACTATCACGATAGCCGTAACACCACTAATTCTAAATTCCATTTCGGCATCGATATGTCCGGAGGGCTCTGTTACTTTATATGGAGTTGAATATGATATGCCTGGGATTTATATTGACACCATATTAAATTCTACAGGTGGATGTGATACTGCCTTAACTATTACCATCCTGCAATTGGATTATAATATGGATCAGGTTAATGAGAGTATCTGCCAGGGCGAATCAGTTGTCATCTTTGGAGAAGTCTACAATAGTGCAGGTGTTTTCCTTGATACTATAGCAGGAACTGGAGGCGCATGTGATACTATCTTTACAATTACAATTTCTATCATCCCGAATCTATTTGATACTGCATCGGCAAGTTTCTGTGAAGGTGAATCTGTTATTGTATTTGGTGAAACTTACGACACACCGGGTATATTCCAGGACACACTCATAAGCACAACTGGTGGATGTGATACAATTGTGACAATAACTATTACTGAGATTCCTAATATTGAAGCTGAGATAACTCCGCAAGATCAATTGTGTACATTCTCAGGAAGCGTTACGCTTTCAGCAATACCTCCTGCCGGAGTCTGGTCTGGTGCTGTTTCCAACAATCAATTTGATCCTGCTGCCCTCGGTGTAGGTAATCATCAGGTGATTTACACTATTCCAGGTTCCTGCGGCAGTGCCGATACAATTTCTATTTCAGTATACGAAATGGAAATCAGTTGCTTAACCATCCAACACGAAACATCAATCGGTGCAGGAGACGGCCAGGGTCAAGTCACAATTTCGGGTGGTATCTCACCTTACACGATATCATGGTCAGGTCCTGAATCCGGAAACGGCTCATTACCAGCTGACGGGGATTTCATTATTTCAAACCTTTCTCCTGGTACTTACACGATAGTAGTCACTGATGATTCAGGTTGTTCAACAACATGTCAGTTTACTATTGATCCTGCACCATGTGATATGGTCATCGATGTTGATGTCATAGATGCTACATGTTCAGGTGCTGCAAATGGTGCGATTTCAATTACACCTTCCGGAGGAAATCCTGTTTATCAATATTCTCTGGATGGTATCAATTATCAACTATCTAATGTCTTCTCTTCGCTAACATCAGGTCTCTATACTGTTTATGTAAGAGATGCTAATGGTTGTATTAAGACGAGAACTATTCAGATCAATGCTGGCCAGGGTCCTGTATTGCAGGTTGAAGTAATTATAAATGCTACTTGCGGAGAATTAAATGGATCAGTTGAAGTCACTTCAAA
>JALYSC010000377.1 GCA_030855005.1 Bacteroidota bacterium
GTCCTGGAATTAACTCCTGCTGAAAAAGAATTATTTGCTCAAGTTGCCAAAGTTGCGGACCGGCTTGGCCAAAAGGTCTATGTAGTGGGTGGTTTTGTGCGTGATCGTATACTTAAATTGCCATCCAAAGACATTGATTTTGTCACTGTTGGGGATGGGCCTTTTTTAGCTGAACAAGTTGCTCATGAGCTCGGTCGCGCAGCATCCGGTTTGTCCATTTTTAAAACTTTTGGTACAGCGATGCTCCGCTATCAGGATTTTGAATTAGAATTTGTTGGCGCCAGAAAAGAATCTTATGTCGAGCATAGCCGCAAACCAGAAGTGCAGACAGGAACACTGGAGGATGATCAGTTGCGGAGAGACTTTACCATCAATGCGCTGGCCATCCACATCCAGGGTGATAAGTTGTATCAAGTCATCGATCCCTTTGATGGTCTCCAGCATTTAAGTGAAAAAAAAATTATTACTCCGCTTGCTCCAGAGCAAACTTTTTCTGATGACCCCTTGAGAATGATGAGAGCAGTGCGTTTCGCTTCGCAACTTTCATTTACAATTGATGATGTGACATTTGAAGCAATCAAATCCATGCATCAACGCATCGGCATTGTATCGATGGAGCGAGTCACATATGAATTAAATAAAATTATCCTTTCGCGTGTTCCCTCAGTCGGAATTAAATTGCTCGAACAGTCAGGATTGCTGGGCGTTCTCTTTCCTGAAATGGTTTTGCTCAAAGGTGTTGACCTAATTGCAGGTCATACACACAAAGACAATTTCTATCACACGCTACAGGTGCTGGACAATATTTCGCATTATACTGACGACTTGTGGCTTCGATGGGCAGCCATCCTGCATGATATTGCCAAGCCACAGACCAAAAGGTTTGAAGAAGGTCATGCCTGGACATTTCATGGACAAGAGGCATTAGTCGAATCGATGGTGCCAAGAATATTCATACGAATGAAATTGCCGCTGGATGATAAGATGAAATATGTACAACAACTTGTTCGGCTTCATCTTCGTCCGATAGCACTTGTGCAGGAAGAGATCACTGATTCAGCCATCCGTAGATTATTATATGATGCGGGTCATGAACTGGACGACCTTATGATCTTATGCCGCGCTGATATCACATCAAAAAATCCTGACCGGGTCGCACGTTATTTGCGCAACTATGAAGTAGTGATGTTGAAATTAAAAGAAGTGGAGGAGAAAGATCATCTGCGCAACTGGCAGCCACCTATTTCAGGGGAAATCATAATGACCACCTTCGGCATACCTCCCGGACGTGAAGTAGGAGAAATTAAGACTGCCATCAGGGAGGCAATACTTGATGGCCAGTTGGAGAACGATTATGACCAGGCATTTCATTTTATGCTTGCGGAAGGCCAAAGACTGGGTTTGGCTCCCAGGATGTCATGAAAACCACCTTACATTTATTCTTTTCTATAGAAAAGTAGCTTTTGCGTTCATCAGTACGTTCTGATAATAACATCCATGGCACGCTATCAGATTATATCATTTCTATTTGTGATTTGCCTTTCCAATCCCATTTGGTCACAGGTACAAAATCTGATGGTTAAAGCTGACCATACACCAGCGGCTGATTTTTTTATTGAGCTTAGCCTTCAGTCAGGTATCAACATCATCTATAACGATAATCTCATCGAACAACTACCTCCAGTAACACTCGTAATTAAAGGCGTAAGTGTGGATGAAATTCTCAACATCGTACTAAAAGGCTCCTTGGTTACCTATCGTTATGTAGGTGATCAGATCGTGCTGGTTCAACAAGAGATGCCTGCGCCTCGATATACCATAAGCGGGGTTGTTACAGATTCTATTTCAGGAGAACCCCTGATCAGCGCATTTGTATACGATGAGCTTTCAGGGAAAAGTACGCAGACCAATGATTATGGATATTATAGCATTAACCTCAATCAGGGTAAGGTGCGTTTGCTGACAGGGTATCTGGGTTATATATCACGACGCTACACCCTTGACCTTCAAGAAGACATCATCCTGCATTTGCTTTTGCATCAGTTGAGCTATCTTCCTGAGGTTGTCGTCAAAGAAGATCGGCGGTTTGATCCTGATCAGGAACTCATTCCCCATGCGGACCGCATAACACTCAAAGAGCTGCAGAGTAGCATTCAGATTGGAGGAGCAAGAGATCTATATAGAATGACTGATTTCCTGCCCGGAATCCATACCGGTACTGATGGTGTAGGTGGCATTCACGTCCGGGGAGGAGCTAATGATCAGAATCTTATTCTAATGGATGGAGTACCTGTCTATCATCCTAATCATTTATTAGGGATTATTTCGGTATTCAATTCACAGGTGCTTCAGCAGGCTTCGATCTATAAAGCCAATTTTCCCAGCAAATTTAGCGGAAGACTATCCTCCGTGATGGATGTAAGAACACGCGAGGGCAATATCAATGAATGGAATTATTCAGGGAACATTGGGCTCTCGGAATTTGGATTGATGGTGGAGGGTCCCATTATACCTGAGAAGGTAGCGGTTCTATTTGGCGGAAGATTTTTTCTTCCGGGTCTCTTTATACCCGATTTCACAAGAAGATACAAAGCCAAAAATGGAGTCGGGGGATATGCAGATTTGGATTATTATGATTTTAATGGAAAGATTAACTGGAAAGCAGGACTTCGAGACAGGCTTTACCTTAGTTTTTATAAAGGGACGGATAAGTTCAATGACTTCACCATCACTGATAGCGATAAGGTAGATGAGGATTCAGGCATCAGGATTGTTTCACATGAAGAATTCGGGAAGGACCTTAACTGGTCTAATAGAACAGGTGTATTCCGCTGGAATCATATTCTTACTGATAAAATATTCACGAATCTTATTCTGTCCTCAAGCTCATTTATTCTTCAATCCATTGATAGTGGAAGGTTTCAATTTACATTTCCTGAAACAAGTTTAAATCCTCTTTCCGGATTTGATACCAAAGAATTTAAATCAAGTATCCGCGACATCACTGCACGATTAGAGATGGATATTAGACCTTCAACTGATCACCAGTTATCAGCCGGAATTTATGGAATTGACTATAAATTTTTACCTAAGTCAATCACGATTAATGAAGAAAGTAAAGTAGGAGAATTTTTTCTGGAAGAAGGATTATTGGATGATGCGATATTTTCTGACTTGCAGGTAAATTCATTTGAGGCAGGATTATATATCGAGGATAAATGGGAGATTGAAAAAGGATTGCAGCTCACCTCTGGTCTCCATATCTCTACCTTCTTCGTACAACAGCAATATTATCTCGATCCACAATTGAGGATGACACTGGATTATCAACCCCAGCCTGAGATTGCATTCAATATTGGTTACAGCCGCATGACACAATATCTGCACAATCTAACTTCCAGTAGTATTGGATTGCCCACAGATCTTTGGGTTCCCACTACTAAAGAGGTCAGGCCGGCACTATCAGATCAATATCAGGTCTCCGCTCAATGGCGCCCTGTTTTAGAATTGACATTCAACGCATCCGCTTATATTAAGAATATGCGAAACCTTGTCAATTACCAGGAAGGTGCCAGTTTTATTCTGGGGGATGGAATTATCGAAAGTAGTATTGTCGATGCAGGAAATTGGGAGGATAAAGTCACAATCGGAATAGGTAGATCGAGTGGCTTAGAGTTGCAATCTTCTTATGAAAAGGAGAAGATTCACATCGGTGTCACGGGTACCTGGTCAAGGGCATACAGGCTTTTTGAGGAAATCAATTCTGGAAAACCTTTCCCTGACAGATATGACAG
>JALYSC010000378.1 GCA_030855005.1 Bacteroidota bacterium
TTTGTGTTCTCCTCTTTCGAGAAATGCTCAATTTCATAATTACTTAAATTGATACTGTATAAGCCTCCCGTCCAAATACCAGCCCATAGTTCATCGTAGCTTCCTTTTTGTATGAAAATAATATGGTTTTGTAACATGATCTTTTTGTGAATGATTCCCGTTGCTACATCCATCTGCATGATATGATCTTTTGCAGCAATCCATAGATAACCATGTGCCAAGGCTAATGAACGAATGCCCTTGAGTTCATTTAATTGTCTGTAAGAATTTTGCTGAAGATCATATTCAAACAGCCCTGTGGTAGTTGCTATCCAAAGCTTTTTCCCTTCTCCCTGGACCATAGCTTTTATATGTAATGAATTCGGATTCGCCATCTGAGTATTTGTGAGAGTGTGCCATTTGTAATATTGATTGGCATCATTATATATACTTATGCCGTTGTCAGAAGCTATCCAATAATTGTTTTGTTGATCCACGCACATTAACCGGCTTTTATCATTCATTAATGAATGCCTGTGTCGAAAAATGAAAAAACTGCTATCTAACAAATGTATGGCAGGATCAAATATTTCTGATAACGATCCCCAATAAGAAAGCCAAAGCCGGTTTTTTTTGTCAGGCTCCATATGCCTGCATCCTGGAGATAATTTTACGCCGGTCAATTGTATTTCATTCGTGCTGCTTTCGAAATAGCAAAGCTCCATATTGTCTTTATTTCGAAAACATAAGCGGTCCTTGTAATCCAGGGCAATTTCATGTGGGCTGGCTACCTCAAACACATTCCAACGATATGGATTATTGAACGCATGATAAAAGACACCTTTATTAATGGAATAAAAGTTTAATTGTGTCCCTGTCGTCAGCCAAAGGCCATTATTAGTTTGATCGAACCACAATTCAAATATTACTCCCTGGTCCGAAATAGCAGATGAATCAATCTGACTATTTGAAATCAAAGTGACTTGGGCGGTTCTTATATCATATTTCCACAAGCCATTACCGGCCACCCAGACATTTCCTTCCTTATCCGATGCCATTTTAAAAATGCGATTAGCGACTTCAAAGTTTTTAAGTGGATTATGAAGATAAATTGGCTGAAAGAAGCCTTTCTTTTTGACAAACTTGCTGATGCCCTTGTAGGTGGCGACCCAGATATCGCCGTTAATATCTTCCAATAAATAAGTACAATTATTATGAGTTAATGAAGTACTATCATCAGGATCATTCAGGAAGATTTTGAAATTGGTTCCATCAAAACGGTTTAGCCCGTTTTTAGTGGCGATCCAATAAAATCCTTCTCCGTCCTGGAGAATATCTTCTACTTTATTTGAGGACAGTCCATCATCCGTAGTCAGATGCTCAAAATTGAAATTGGAAATTTGTGCAAAGGTGCTACAGGTAATTAATTGAATAGCAACGACAATTATAATCCTGACTAAAGATGTAAGGCCTGGTTCTTTGATGAGATGCACATATCCAAGCTACAAAATTTCTGACCTTTTATGTTTCGCCTTATTTTGAAGATGCTTCAACAACAAGCGGTATACAATAGCTTTCCAGACCTGAATGAGCGTAGGATTTGCTAAAGAACCTAATATGTTTTCACGCGTAACAGTTGTCTCATACCGGACACAAATCTATCCAGCCTGTAAACCCTTTTACCTAATCAATCTTGAAAAATGCAATTGAGATCAAAGATGACACTCAACGTAAGGTTAATTTTGAATATGAGGCAAGAGTCTGATATTCAGAACCATAACTATTATTTTTCAGGAAGATTTTGGCTCAAAACTAAAAACTAAAAACTGAAAAACACCCATTACCATCTCACTATCTTGCCTCTGTGAAACAGCTCTCCACCTCCCAGCTCAACCGACCTGATGCTGATCAATACAAAGCCTCTGAAAAGATACCGGTCATCATTGTCCTCGATAATATTCGGTCAGGCCTTAACGTAGGCGCCATCTTTCGCACCACTGATGCATTTTCTATGGAAGCGATTTACCTGTGCGGTATCACAGTGCAGCCTCCACATGCCGAAATCATGAAAACTGCTTTAGGTGCAACTGATTCTGTCACCTGGAAATATTTTGAATCAACAAAGTCAGCAGTTGAGGATCTAATCGAAAAAGATTATCAAGTCATGCCGGTCGAACAAACAGATCAGGCTATTCACCTGGACGAAGTTTCGTTTCCTGAGCAGATGCCAATGGCACTAATATTCGGAAACGAAATGAGAGGTATCGATGCATCAATCCTGTCCATGTGCCAGCAGAGTATCGAAATACCACAGGATGGGATTAAGCATTCGCTTAATGTTGCCACAACAGCAGGAATTGTAATGTGGGAATGTTTTCGTCAGTTCCGTCGACGACGATTGTCATCTGCATTGTAAGACAAACGAAGTCCGGCACCCAAATAAACAAAGTCGTCGAGTTTGCCAGAAGAGCCATCAGCATTTAGGCCCTCCCATTCAGATGAGGACAGGTAGGTTGCTGATAACATTGGAGTAACAGTATAACGCTCAGAAAGACCAATGTCCAGCCCGGCAGCGCCGCCAAGTTTCCAGACCAGGTTTTTGCTTCGGATAGGTAATTTGGAAGGATCATTCGGCTCAGATCGTACTCTTTTCAAGATCTGGTACGCGGCGCCGGGGATGAGCTCAAAGAAGAATCCTTTCTTCACGAGGGTACCTTGCTTTGAAAATGTCGGACAGTTACAGTCTCCGGCAAAGTCAAAAGGATAGATGGCTGTTCCAAAATCAAAATCATATGAAGTGAGGTTACCATTCAGGTCAGGCGAATTGAAAGTGAACCTGTAACCCAGTCCAGGGCGGAATTCAAGTCGCTTTTGTTTGAGCCTCATGTGGTACTCAATAGAGGTATGAACCCCATTCTGACTCATCCCGACCGTATCCAGTATCCTGGACTGACCGATAAGATAGCGGCTATTGATGCCCAACTGACAAAAGCAAAGGCATGGAAAAGCCGTAATTACAAAGAGGGAGAGCCACCTGACCATATTGGCCTTTAACGTTTGACTAACATCTCTTATTATTCTCATCCGCGTCCGGCCGCCCGGCCACTTTTATTTGAAATATATTTGCACCTCAATTATTCCAGTCCATTTTGCGCACAAAATCAATACATCCGAAGAAAGTTAAGATCATCACGCTCGGATGCAGTAAAAATATAGTGGATTCTGAAGTTATCAAATCCCAGCTCGAAGCCAACCAGTTTACGGTCGAGCATGAGACTCAGTCTACCACTCCGGTTGTAGTCATCAATACATGTGGGTTTATCGATCTGGCCAAGGAAGAAAGTATTAATACCATCCTGGAATACGCCAATGAGAAAAAGAATGGCCGGCTTGAAAAATTATACGTCACCGGTTGTTTGTCCCAACGATACAAGGATGATCTTGAAGTGGAAATACCCGAGGTAGATGCGTACTTCGGTACCATGGAACTTCCTTCCCTGCTCGCCACCATGGGTGCCACTTACAAAGACGAACTTCTTGGAGAGCGAAGTATTGTTACACCAGCACATTATGCCTATCTGAAAATTTCAGAAGGATGTAACAGGACCTGCTCATTTTGTGCTATTCCATTAATGCGTGGCAAGCATGTATCGCGCACCCTGGAAAGCCTGATCTCAGAAGCTAATCATCTTGCACGACGAGGTGTGAAAGAATTAATCCTGATTGCACAGGAACTGACTTACTATGGTCTCGATCTCTATCAACGCAGGACACTACCAGAATTACTGGAAGGATTAGCAGCAGTGGAAGGC
>JALYSC010000031.1 GCA_030855005.1 Bacteroidota bacterium
GGAAAGGGACGCGAAATAACCCTCATTTTAGTTTTCCATAGTCGCCGCTGAGCTTTAGCTCCGGCGACTATGGAAAACGAGCGAGGAGATTCAATTTTTTTTTATTCCCTTCGGCAGGCTCAGGATTCGCGTTGGTTGGAACAACATCTGAAATCCGAAATCCAACACATTGACCTATTTTTGCTAAAATTTTTCACATGAGTAATGTTAAGGTGGGATTGGTACAGATGAGTTGTACGGCTGACAAGGCGGAAAATATGGACAAGGCAATCGAGCGCATACGTGAGGCAAAGGAGAAGGGAGCACAGATTGTATGTCTGCAGGAATTATTTACCTCCCTGTATTTCTGTGATGAGGAGGATTACGATGCATTTTTACTTGCGGAGCCGGTTCCAGGTCCGTCTACAGAGGTGCTGGCTGATTTGGCAAAAGAACTGGAAGTCGTGATCATTGCATCCTTATTTGAAAAACGGGCGCAGGGAATCTATCATAATACAACTGCGGTACTGGATGCGGATGGAGCTTACCTGGGTAAATACCGAAAGATGCACATCCCGGATGATCCGAATTATTATGAAAAATTTTATTTCACACCTGGAGATCTGGGATATAAAGTCTTCAATACAAAATTTGCAAAAATCGGTGTGCTGATATGCTGGGACCAATGGTATCCTGAAGCTGCACGCATAACTTCACTGATGGGTGCAGAGATTTTATTTTATCCAACGGCTATAGGATGGTCGACAACACAGGATGCCGGCACCAACAAAGAGCAGTTTGAGGCATGGCAAACGATCCAGCGCAGTCACTCTGTTGCTAATGGTGTCCACTTGGTCAGTGTCAATCGTGTAGGATATGAACAGGATGGCAGAATGAAATTTTGGGGAGCATCATTTGTATCCAATCCTTTTGGAGCTCTACTCTTCCAGGGCTCTCATGACCATGAAGAAACTACTGTCGTAGAAATCAACACAGCTAAAACAGATCAGTATCGGACGCATTGGCCTTTTATGCGCGATCGCCGTATCGATTCTTACCAACCGATTACGAAACGATATATCGATGAATGATATCAAGCCTGCAGAAGCAGGATATTATTTTCCCGCTGAATTTGCGTTACATACAGCGACATGGCTGAGCTGGCCACATAATCCCGAAACCTGGCCCGGAAAAATTGCGACAGTCTATAAACCCTATTCCGAGTTTATCAAAATACTCACTGCAGGTGAGTATGTCCACATTAATGTGACTGATGAGATCATGGAATACCAGGCGAAAGAAACATTGTTATTAAATGATGTATCTCTCGACAGGGTTCGTTTTTTTCATCATCCAACTAATGATGCATGGTGCCGCGATCATGGCCCTGCTTTTCTAATCAACCCCGACAGCAGGCAACCAAAAGTCATTGTGGATTGGAGACATAATGCATGGGGTGGAAAATATCCTCCATTTGATCTGGATGATGTCATCCCTACACTCATTGGGAAAGCTTATAATATACCAGTCTACCATCCGGGCATTATCATGGAAGGTGGCAGTGTGGATTTTAATGGTGCAGGTGCACTCATCACTTCCACTTCATGCCTGTTAAATAAAAACCGCAATCCTCATCTTACGCAAGTGCAGATAGAGCAATACCTCATGGATTACTATGGTGTAGAACAAATACTCTGGGTGGATGAAGGAATAATCGGAGATGATACAGACGGCCATATTGATGATACTGTAAGATTTTTCAATTCAGATTCTGTGATCACAGTTATCGAGCATAATAAAGAAGATGAAAATTTTTCTGTGCTCAAACAAAATCTAAAGCAATTGCAATCTATGCGATTGTTGAATGACCGTCAACTTAATATTGTGGAAATCCCGATGCCTGAAGCGATGTATTATTCAGATCAGCGATTGCCAGCATCCTATGCTAATTTTTATATTTCGAATTTGCATGTGATTGTTCCTACATTTCGAAGTAAAAGAGATGAAGAAGCGATGTCAATTATTCAGCAATGTTTTCCTGAACGACAGGTTGTCGGAATCGACTCTACGGATGTCATCTGGGGGCTTGGAAGTTTTCATTGTCTGAGCCAGCAGGAACCGGCAGTGTGAGAGGGTGAGAGAGTGAGAACATCAGTCACCAATTTTACATATTTAAACCACAGATGTCAGTTGAAGTCAATCGTGAATCGTCAGTCGTGAATCGTGAATATTTTTCTCTGCGTTCTCTGCGTCTCTGCGCAACCTATCATGAATCGTCAATTTTGAAAGGTCTGTCGCTTGCACTGCGCCTGATTTAAGAGGAGTGGTAAATAGGCAGCAGTCAGTTCTTAAAACTTTCTTTCGACCTCTTCATTTCATTACGTAATTATTCATCTGTTTCAGAGAACTTTCTTTCCGTTATTGCTCTGCGTACTCTGCGCCTCCACGTGAGATAAAAACATTGCCTCAAACGCACACTCCGTAATGTGTTACACGACTACTTAGAGAGTACAATGGTTAATTTTCATTTTTTAAATATGAAGTACACAGCCAGGGCGAGGAACACAAATCAGATGGCGTGATTTAATCGGAAAGTTTCATTTTTAAAAACGAGGAGAGTGAATATCACAAAAACGGTGAGGGTGATCACTTCCTGGATGACCTTCAATTGCATTAATGAAAATGGGCCTCCATATTGCTGATATCCAATTCGGTTGGCGGGAACCTGGGCGCAATATTCGAAGAGGGCTATACCCCAACTAATGAAGATGATGGCGATGATGCCCAGCTTTTGAAATCCCTTCATCTCACCAAACTTGAGATGGCCATACCAGGTAAGGGTCATGAAAATATTGGATAAGACAAGTAGGCCGATGGTCAGAAGACTTCTTGACATATTGATAGTTTTATCAGGAGATTAAATTGCTCAGGACAAAACTAGAAACGATGAATATTTAAAAGGACGTAAATACAGAATGCAATAACAGAAAAGTATTGGGGTAAACTTCAGGGCATAAAAAAAACCGGCAGTGACGAGCTGCCGGCAAATATGAAATATTAGTATGAAAGTAACTCTTTATTGTTTTGATATCTGATCAGTGTAGAATTTATCACCCTGAGTAACGGTCAGGATATAATTGCCCTGAGGTATGCCTTTCAGATCAATATCACGCGTGTATGTTCCGGTGACATTATCGCTATTTTCATTATAGACGACCTTTCCATTAATATCTGTAATAGCGACAGTAAGTGGGCCCGGTTCAAGCGTAAAGGATAATGCAAAGGCTCCATCTGTTGGATTAGGAAACATTTTGACATCTTCCAATTTGAGTGAATTAGCAGTAGCCAATCCATTTGGGTCATCGCTTCTTGTCTCTTCAGTTTCTTCGCTTACGATAGGCTGACCACAGTCTGTGCGGGCACGCCACTCATGGCCAGGAAGTTGAGCCCAGTCTTTGAGTTCTACTCTCGCTTTCATGTTTTTATCCTCACGGATATAACGGATAGAAACAACATCACCTGATCTGAAATTGGATAATGCTTCGTGCAGTGTTTCAAAATCGACGATATCATATTCATTGATGCGGGTGATCACATCACCTGGTTTGAGTCCGGCATCCTGAGCACCACCCTGATCAATGAGTGAATTGATTCTGCATCCTCCCATGTTTTCGTCGGTATTTGAATAAACACCTAGCGCAGCACAGTTGATTTTGCGATCATCTCCACCATGTGACGATCTGTAATAGGTCCTTTCTTTACCAATCTCATTCTGATTGATGATGACCCTGTTGATATTCTTGTCTTCATTGATACTGGGTGCGTTGGCATCGAGCTTACCTTCGATCACCATGTTATCACCTGCGCTTCTGATGATGAACAAACGTTCAGCTTCTGGAGGCTCTTGTTCATTGATGAACTCAACCTTCTGGATGATTTCAGGATTGACCGCCATTTGCTGAAGAATCTTACCTGGCTCATTACCTTCTGCGATGTATGTCTCTGTAATGGTCTTACCGCTTTCATCTACTTTCTTCGTGGTAATCGTAATGCGTGTAGCATTCTTCTCAACTGTAGTGGTGGACTGCGCAAAAGCGGGGATACACAACAGTACACATAAAGCAATTAGTAAACTTGCATGTTTCATAAAAGTTGATTATTAAGGTTTGAACGGTTTTGGATTCGGTTAGATAAGTTACTATCAATAACTATACAGATCAAGGGATGTTTCACCTTATTCGATAGATAGATGAATCGGTGAGACGAATTACATACTTCCCCGGCTTTTTAATCTAAACTCTACTCGTGAATTTCCAGAGAGTTTAACTCCTTGCTGAGCTTCGTACATACGCAGGTATTTTTCATGCATTTCATCGTCCATTTTTTTGCCGTTGATCTTTAATTTATCCGGAGTTAATACGATTTCAGCGCTTTCACCATGATGGATGAGACCGTCTTCTGCCATCATATCGCCAATATGTCTGCCGGAGGAATAAACCCGGTTTTGGCTTCCATCTCCGAACCCGCCAAAGGCTTCAAGGGTAAATCCATACGCTGGATGTCCTTCTTCCAATCCTTCTTGGATCTGCTCTCTAAGACTTTCTCGGTCTAACTGATAATGACGCAGGTTCTCTCTCAATTCCTCTTGTTGTGCACGCCATTCCTCATTATTGCCGCGGGCCTGGTTGCTCCATTCCTGTTGCCACTCTTCAGCCTTTTTTTTCCAATCTTCAGCCTGTAACTTCCATTCTTCTTCATTGAAATCTTGCTTCCACTCTTCCGCCAACTTTTGCCATTCTTTACCTTGCAGTTCCCATTCTTTGGCATGCTCACGCATTTCATCCGCATTCATCATTCGATGGCCTTCAATCGCCATCGCAGGATGATCTCCGAAAGTGTAGTTGAAACCAGCACCCGGAGCCATGATCACAGAAGTATCGCCGTCATCTCCATAGATGATAATAGTAGAACCCGAACCATTGCCTGGGAGCATATATGCCTTCTGACCATTGTGTAATGATAATTCTTTAAGTTCCATCAACCGATCGAGGTCCATACCACGCATTTCAGGTAGTGGTGGCATGTCAGGCAAGTCGGGAAATAAGAGAATACCTGCAACAGGTGGAACCCTGGGCATTTCAAAATTGAATCCCATTGGTGCAGGAGATACATCCATACCGCCAAATAACTCCTCTATGATATTATCGTATTGATCAAAATCATCAGGTTGAATTTCTTTACCGTCAATCTGTAATTCTTTGATATCGCCATCTTCTACTTCGATGTTGATATCCTGATCATCGGTCTTCTTATGTATTCGATATGTCCCTTCTGAAGGAATCGTATCACGTATGATAGCAGGGATCATTATTTTTTCTAAAACAGGTAAAGTGTTTTCCTTTTTAGCTTCTGTATTTGTATGACTGGTAAATGTGAATGCCAGAAAGCAAAGCGAACAAAGACTTAACAGGACTGTCTTTTCCATTTGGTTATGATTTTTATACGGGATGTGAAGAATACGTTGAATGCGGGCCAGCATGGCACCTTTATGTGAAGCAAATCCGATAGCGAGTGAAGTCGATCGTTCAATTTGCATCTCCTCTACTGTCATCAATGCTTTGACATAACCTAACTGATTACCGCACCATGATATCGCGAGATCATCAGCTCTGTTTTCACGCTCTGTCCTTACCATTCGTGAAATCCACCATGTGATAGGATGATAATAAAAGAGTGTTTCTATAAATGACTGAATCAGGTTGGATAAATAATCTCTTCTGACAATGTGAGCTAATTCATGCGTGAGAATGGCTTCTACTTCCTGCGGTGTGAGTTGATTTATAATTCCAATTGGAAACAGGATGAGCGGCTTGAGGTGACCTATAGTGACAGGTGATTGAACAAGACGTGATTCGGAAGTTATCGGACGAACTTTCAGATGTAATCGGTTTACAATTGTATTGATTGTGTGTTGTATATCAGAGGATACAACAGATGTAGTACGCATATGACGAACCCATCCCATGCTAAAGGCAAGACGTATCATCAGCAACATGACGCCTCCAATCCACACCGTCAACATTATGGGCATTCTTGATTCAAGCCATACAGATATCCGATCTGTAAAGGAAGCAGATTGGGTTTCTGTTAGCCATACGATTTGTCCGCTATATTCTGTGACGCTGGTTTTTTCAGGAAGCATCAGGATGAATGTTGACAATCCGGAGATGACGATAAGCCACAAAGCAAAAGTGGATATCGTATATCGTGCATGTGCTTTGCTGCCGGGGATCAACCGGAGGATAATAAATAACACTAAACCGATAATGGCAATCTGCCAAAGGGAATGAACGAAGGTCCAGCCCAATGCTTTAAACCATACGGATTGCATCCATTGAAAGTTTAGGTTCATGATGGTTTGTTTTTTTCGAGTTGATCAATAAGGGCTTTGATTTCAGCGAGCTCATCGGCAGTTGTTTTATGATTGCCTAAAAGTTGCAGCGCAAGTTTGGAAGCAGAACCTTTGTAGGCTGCATTTAGAAACCTGTCGAGTAATGCTGATTGTATTTTTCCTTCACGCACGGCGGATGAATAGATATGTGTGCGTTGAGAATCATCGCGGCGCAAGAGTCCTTTCTCAAACATGATTTGCATGATCTTGAGCGTGGTTGTATAGCCGATGTTTTTATCCTGGTCATTATTGAGCAGATCGTTGATCTCTCTGACCGTGGAAGGTCCGTTCTTCCATAGGATCTGGAGGACTTGAAGTTCTCCGTCTGTGGGTCGTATTTCGTTTGCCATATATATGTACGAAGTGTTTCGTATACAATAATAAGGAGTGGCATCTAAATAGTACGAAGAGTTTCGTATTTTAATAAAATTTTAACACATCATCTTGAGGATAAAAGTGATTGGCTCCTTCAGGTAAAGAGCTGAAGATGAACATTTTGAAATGGAAAATTCTTAAAATAAGGGGACATAAATTTCTTTCATATTGACAACAGAAAATTGAAAACCTATAAATACGAGGGGTGTTATTCGCTTAAAAAGTGATCTTAATACCATTGGAGAATGCATAAGTGCTCGTAGGCACACCCTCCGGTGGACGAGTATCATATCCATACTTAATCGTTGCAATGAATGTCAACTTTTTAGTGATGTCGAGATCGAGTGTATTCTCAGTATAGATCCTGTAATCACGAAGATCTTTGAGCAGCGGTTGTACATAAGTAGTACTGGCGAAACTCACAGTCTCCTCCGGCATAAGTGTGAAACTTAAATAATTAGTGGATCGCTGATCGTGATGAATAATCCTTGGCTCCAGTAGTTCTTCATATTCATACATCACTCCTATTCCCAAATAAAATCTGGCCTTTTCATATTGAGTCATTTTAAATCTAAGTCCTGATCCAAGGAGAGCCCGCTTATCGATTTTAGTGAGAGAATTATATTGCAGTTGAGTGAAGACTTCCCAGCGAATCGCTTTGCCAATTTTTTTATTGAAACGTAAATGGCCAAATCCATTATTGGAAAACTTTTCTTTTTCTCCGCTGATCAGACTGAAATCTGAAATGAATAACCAGAGGTCGTTAGTAGATTTAGATTTATACTCCAATAAAATACCTGTCCCCAGTGAGAGAACAGACTTGGTTGTTTTGGCACCCGCAAAATTAAGATAAGCTGATCCCAAAAAACCGGTGGAGTCAGCAGAGATCCGTTTGCGTTCGATATTGACAATCTGAGTTTTTGCTGTATACTGAATGCCAAGGATAAACAACACAATTATTACGTATATCCGGTTTCGTTTCATAAAGTGAATATCTAAAAATATTGCCTGAAATGGAACTACTACCAGAGATTGAGGCAGGCGATTTAATATCTTTCTATGATGAATGCAACTGAAATCACAAATCACCTTGAATCCAATGCTGAGGTTTTCAAGACAATGCTGAGTTCAAAATCAAGTCAAGAATATACCTGGCGTCCTGATAAAGCTTCCTGGACCTTACTCGAAATCATCTGCCATCTCTACGATGAGGAGCGTGATGATTTCAGAGCCCGTGTGAAAAACACCCTGGAGACGCCTCACCTGCAACCACCATCGATCGATCCTCCCGGATGGGTACAGGAACGAGATTATGCTCATCAAAACTTTCACGAACGTCTGGAAGCTTTTCTTGCAGAGCGAAAAAATTCCATTCTTTGGCTTCGATCTTTGACAAATGCTCCTTGGAAGAATGTCTACAGCCACCCTACTGCAGGCCGCATGACTGCTAATGCTTTCCTGGTTAACTGGCTGGCGCATGATTATCACCATATCCGCCAGATCAACAGGAGGTGTTATGAATATCTGAGAGAGAAAAGTGGTGTGGGTTTAAGTTATGCAGGTGATTGGTAAATGCAATTCCGGAAGGTTCAACAAACAAATTGCCCTGTAATTGTTTTAATGCTACACATTAGAATGATGTGGCTGGTCGGGCAGTTGGACAGGCCCGTCGAAGGCCGGGTTTTTTGACCAAAATCCTAATAAAGACTATCTACCTTTCGTTGACGAAACGCACATGATGACATACTTAAAAATATCTCTGGTGGCCCTCGTGGCCTTTTTTGTTTCCTGCTCTACCACCAAGAAGCTTCCTGATTCCGGTTCTGATGAATCGACTCATGTTTTCCTCGATAGCATGGAGATTATTGCTGATGATGAATCAGGGGACGCTACCTTACCAGCCTACAGGCCCTCCCGAGATAGAGCCTGGGACCTGACACATACAGCGCTCGACCTTTCTTTCGACTGGAACAAAAGTACTGTCATAGGTACTGCCACATTATCACTCAATCCGCTCTTCTATCCGCAGACTGAACTAAAGCTCGATGCGGTAAAGTTCAATATCAAAAAACTGATGGTTAATGGTGTCGTTGCTGAATATAAATATGACAGCAGTACGATCGTGATTCCATTCACTAAACCCGTAACACGCAGAGACCGTGTGACGGTGGTGATCGATTATACAGCTAGTCCACGTCCGGAGATCACGGACTCCGGTGCTGCAATTACTAGTGATCAGGGTTTGTTCTTTATAGATCCGCTTGACACTACACCAGACTTACCACGTCAGATCTGGACGCAGGGAGAAACTTCGTCCAATCGCAATTGGTTTCCAACATTAGATCAGCCCAACGAAAGGGGTACACAGGAAATCATTCTTACAGTAGCTGATTCATTTTTGACATTGTCAAACGGTGTATTGATAACATCAACCAAACTTGCGAATGGAATGCGACGTGATCACTGGAAACTCGAACTTCCTCACGCTCCCTATCTCGCTATGATTGCTGTAGGTCAATGGGATAAAGTGTCTGATACATGGCGAGGACGACCTGTAGATTATTATGTTGATCCCGGATATGGTCCTGATGCACGAGCCATCTTTGCACATACGCCCGAGATGATTGAATTCTTTTCTCAGAAACTTGGATTCGATTATGTGTGGCCTAAATATTCACAGATCATCGTCAAACAATTCGTTTCCGGTGCGATGGAAAATACAACAGCCGTCGTGTTTGGAGATTTTATTCAATTCCATGAAGCAGATGTCGTCGAAAGTGGGGTCAACGATTATATCGTTTCACATGAATTATTTCATCATTGGTTTGGTGATCTCGTCACGAATGAATCATGGTCAAATCTCACACTCAATGAAGGTTTTGCCAATTATGCCGAATACCTGTGGGCAGAATTTAAATATGGAAGAGAAAAAGCTGACATAGGGCGTATCAGTGAATTGAGCAGTTACTTTGATCAGGCTACTTATGATGCGCATCCTTTGATCAACTATCATTACATCAATGAGGATGCAATGTTCGATGCGCATAGTTATAATAAGGGAGGTCTTGTCCTACATATGCTGCGTGATCTTGTAGGTGATGAAGCTTTTTTTGCATCACTTCGTTTGTATCTGCAAAAGCATGCTTATACAGCTGTGGAAGTCCATGATCTTCGCCAGGCATTTGAAGAAACTACAGGATTAGATCTCAATTGGTTTTTCAATCAATGGTATTTAGAGAAAGGACATCCGGTACTTGTAGTCAATCAATCTTATGATGACGTAAACAAAGAAGTTCGTGTACAATTCCATCAAAAACAATCAGAACAGGGATTTAAGGAGAATTTTAGATTGCCAATAGAAATCTCAACTATCGATGCCAGTGGCAAAAATGATATTCATAATTTATGGCTTGAGTCTGTCGATACAACTTATACTTTAAAGGTGGCTCAAAAACCATCCGCCGTGGTTTTGGATCCTCGTGATATTTTACTCGCGGTAGTAGAACAGGAAATTCCTGCAAGTGAATATGAAACAAGGTTATTGTATACACCTTCCATTTCACATAGGTTATCTGCATATCGATTGATGCCATCCATTCCTGCAACAGCATTGGACAAAATGATGCTGGATAGTTCTATCATCGTGCGGGGACTGGTTATTTCCACTTTATCAGATCAAAAGAATGCTGAAAAAATGTATCAATTATTTCAGAAAGAGAAAGATCCTGATCTGCAATATTTCATTCTACAGGTGTTGGCTCCTTTAGATGAAATGAAAGCCAAACTTGTCGCAGAAAAACTACTGGAGACAACGAAGAAGAATCCAATTATCTATGATGCTTTGATGGCTATCTCGAAGATAGATCTCAATGCAGCTATTTTACAGACCACAAGGTTTCAATCCAATGAATCACCCGCATTGTATGCGATTCAGGCTGAGTTATATGCCAGAAAAGGAAGTGGTGTAACGCTTGATTATTTCAAATCAGAAAAGGCCAAGAGTATTTCTATTGATTACCTGGAAGAATATATTACCTCCTTTGCATTATTTCTATCCAAACAACCGGAGGCGATACAACAACAAGGGCTTGACCTTTTGAAAACTGATTTTTATCTGCAGGGACCTGTGCCTCAATACAGACGCTTTTATATCCTGACCGGATTACTGGAGCAATACAACAAGGAAAGTAATGCGGCTTACAAAGACAAATTACGTCAGACCATTAAAGCCATTTACGCTAACGAACCGGATGATTATCTCAGAGAAATACTAAAAGAAGGGTTTGGAAATATTCTGGATTAACTGTTAAGCGTGCTTTGTTCGATGTTAATCATGCGGCCATAAAGTATTTGCTCATTGACTTCAAGATTGTTGATGAAGGATAATGCAAGGATGACTCCTTTTCTAAAGAGATATCAAATAGTTTTGACCAATTATTGCAGAATGCCGCTGAGCGGGTAAAGTAATTATGCTTTACCTAATTGCTTCAGGAAACGAAGATGAGAGATTAAGGCAGCCATCATCGAAGGATACTGATTAAAACGGATAGAATTTTCCTTACACGCATCTCTGACGATGTTGTGGATTACAGGATAATGTACGTGGCTGATGTGCGGAAAGAGGTGATGCTCGACCTGGAAATTGAGTCCACCGGTAAACCATCCGATCACTTTATTGTGTGTTGCAAAATCAGCTGTGGTCTTGATCTGATGTACTGCCCATTCGTCATTGATTTGTATGGCGGCATCATTCGCATCTTCAAAATGAGTTTTTTCTACAACATGTGCTAATTGAAACACAATTGCAAGAGAGATACCCATGCTGAAATGTATGATCAGGAATCCGATGATGAATGGAATGATACCAATCATATACATCGGGATCAGGACAAAAAATAAGACGTACAATATTTTACTTGCCCAGAAAACAAAGTGCTCCCGTAATTCCATTTTCTTAAGTTCAGTGCCCTGAATTTCTTTACGAAAATATTTTTCAAAGTCATCAAAGAAAATCCACATCAGAGTGGTAAAGCCATATAATGGAAGGCTATACAAGAATTGAAACCTGTGAAGTTTCCAACGTGGTTGTGATTCGCACATCCGTAAAAAAGGAGACTTAATGATATCATCATCGACACCATCTACGTTGGTGTAGGTGTGATGGATGACATTATGTTTTTGTTTCCAAAACCAGGAGTTGACACCCAATGCATTTCCAGTAAGACCCATCAAGTAATTGACCCATTTACGGGTAGAGAAGCTGCCATGATTGGCATCATGCATTATGTTGAAACCAATAGCCGCCTGAGTGATTCCAAATAATATGCAAATAGCGATAGCAAGCAATGGATGCATGCTGACGGTCAGCAGCGTCATGTAGGTAAGAAATCCGCCGATCAACAGGATAGCTGCTTTAATATACAGTTTTCGGTTACCGGTCCTTTTAAGGTTGTTTTCCTTAAAGTACTGGTCTACCTTAGAACTAATAGACCTAAAAAAAACAGACTTCTGATTGTTGAATGTAACTCTTGTCATGACTCGATTGTGGGGCGCAAAGATGCGAAATTGTTATCGACTGGAAGCTGACATAACGGAAAAGGTACCTGGCTTAGTTCAGCAAAAGTGAATCTTTACAATACATTGTCATCCTCTGAGCCTCTGTCTTAAGGCCTGAAAATCAGGATCCTGCAAGAGAAACGGGAGCTGTGGGGATAGGTATCCGCAGGCCGGCAAACCAATATCCATTATTCGCATTAAAATTAAAGCCCCATCCGAACTGGAGATAATCCCGGAACAGGCTTGCCACTACCCCGCCGGCAAATTCAGGTGTGTCGTCATTATTGAAGTCATAGGATGCAGCATGGAGCCCTATTCCGAAATCCAGGAAGTTGCGATAAGCCAGGCTATGACTCTTAAACTTATACAGGATACTTACCAGCGGACCGCCTTTCCAGTTTGCTTCCGATTCGGTGGGCTTAGCGAAGGAATAGGCCACATTCATCTGTACATGCGGAAGTGCATTCATTACCGGAAAATCTCTTACTTCAGTCACTACCGGTGTTGTCGA
>JALYSC010000379.1 GCA_030855005.1 Bacteroidota bacterium
GCTGTATACTGCGCATGTCCATATTTTTCATCACGAAAAGGATATGGTCCAAAATGTGATTCGTAAAACTGCATGATATCACCTGTGGCATCAAGCACAGGTTTTACTGTTGTCACACTCTCTGGATATAAGTAGTGCAATAGCGGTAACATGCTTCCATCCAGAAGAAAGACTGAATCTTCAACAACAGTATAATTTGTAATAGCTAATTGCAACAGATATGTGGTCGCGATAGGATGTCGGTGTTGCCAATGATGTATCCATTTCCCGTTCTCTTCGATGATGTCTATTAATTTTCCATTTCCGGCTACACGCTGATCAGGTGGGGTGGTGACGTAGACATCAACGGAATCAATTTTGTCTGTCAAATCTCTTTTTCCCGGATACCAGAGCATGCTAATATCTAAATCTGTACTTATCACTGGGTTACCATTGTGCATTTCCTGACGCAGAATTCCATCAGATTCAAACGAAATAGTGATAGTATCCAGTTCTCCGATATTTAGATTTTTGCCAAGATCAATGTTGATCAGATTTTCAATATGGGTATATGACAAATCAATATTGCCTCGTCGAATAAAATGGATTGGTAAGCCGTCTGTGTAATCCAGTACAAACCTGTTGAGTTGATCCACCTTACTTGCAAAAACGTAATGAATAATACCTTCTACACGATTGATCGCAGGATCGATCTCTACATGCATTTCCTGGTATATGACATTAGTCTCAGCCGCAGCATAATTACGATTTGTGTTCAGATCGATATTATTTGCTGGTGCTGTTGCTGATGCATTGACAGGGTTGCTAATTCCCTTGAATGGGAATAGCACAATAAAAAGCAGTGCAAATAGGAAATAATTTTTCATGTATACCTGGAAACTGGATAACGAATAAAGCAGTATGAGAAAGTCCAAATTAGTAAATTTTATTTTGGCATCATCCCATTATTCAGCCACAGGTTGGGTGACTTTATAGAATTTATGCAATGTGAAAGCCTTGGGAGTTATACAGATCACTTTTATTTAAATATTGATACGCTAAGTGATTTGCAAATTAAAAATCTGGGGTTTCTTCCCAAGGAAACCAAGATCTTTTTTAAAGAAAAGGGAATCGTTTTTAAAGACCTAGCTTTGCCAGGGTACAGAAAGTTTCATGATATTAAGCAATAAGGATTATTCCTTTTCCAGAATTGTCTTAAGTTGCAGGCATGAAGCGCACTTTCCTTGCCATCATTTATGTACTTCCAATTTTATTCATTCAGGTTGCTTTGCCGGCACAAACAATCTCCCGAGAGTCTATTGCAGATAGCCTCATTGGCTGGAAGAAAGTTTATAATTATAAAGGTATACGTGAGACAAAACAAGTAGATGCAAAATTGTATACTGCAGCGCAATTGTCCATCTGCGATACCCTGGCCAACTGGATGCAGGCAACTTACATTCCGAAAGGTGGATTAGGCGATGTACGGAAGTCTGTATCGCAAAAATTAGGATTGTATAATCAGCATGAAGTAGCATTGCCTCAGAGTTATGGTGCCTATGCCAAAACGTATCTAGACCTCAGATATAATAAAGAGCATAAACTCGAACCAGCAAATGACAGTTATGCTTTCTGGAGTGTCTTAGCCAACCAAGTGCCTGGATGGCCAGTGCTTGATATAATTACACCTGATCAATATTATTTTACCATGCCTTCTTTTGATTCATCTTCAGGCGGAGAGGAAGTCAGAAAATCCCAGGATCTGTCCAATAATGAAAACCTGAAACCATACATAAATTTCTGGGTGAAAAGCATCGAATCCGGTGGCGGTACAGAATATGTCCTGTTGTGCAAAGACAATCGATCACCTTTTATTAAACTCACGAAAGGAGAATATTTGCAGTTATTGGAATCAGCTATTCCGAGAGCTTATGAGGCAGAAAAGAAAAAGATTGCAGAGCAGAATGCCGGCAATCCCAAAAGCAGAGAAATATTTTTAAAAGCACTTGATGATAAAAATGCTCGTTTAACTGCTGGCTTAAAAAATAACAGGACAAAATATATAAGCCGTTTAAATGAAGTGGCACTTGTTTCCGCACAACCAACTATTTCTGATCTGGATAACGCAAGAGATATATTTAGCAGTGGCTATATAACGGATCCTGAGGATACTGAAAACAGAGTACCCATCTATAAAGTTGATCCGGTGATAGCAGAACTTTGCAAAAAGGATAAACCTCAATGGATACTTGTGAGCTGGATTTGGTCACCGACAAATGCTGTTGAAAAGCATATGCATGAATCCATTATCCGCCATTTCAATTTTGATTACGTCTATAATTTTTTCTTTAACCCTGTTGCTAATAAAGGTCAAAAATATCATCCTAACTAATGCGTGTATCGATAAAATGAAGGAATTGAAATTCCTTGCCTCTTAATTAATGAAATCTGAGAATCTGCGAATCTTATTCAATGACCTTCAAGGACCTATAGCCTTTTTATAATCGGAAATCTTCATCAAGGAAGGCTTCAAACTACATTCATATTTTGAAAAACAAGCCTTGAAGTCTAGCGATGTCTTTTTAAGTTAAACTTGGTTCTGCACGACTCATCATCATTTCAAAACCAGACCTCATACACCAGATTTTACAAATGTGGCCTGTGCTTTTAAACGAATCTCGAAGATCAACAAAGTACTGCAGGCAGTAGGGATTCTAGAACTTATCACACCTGAATGTGAATTGGAAGATAATATGGCATTCACCATGATGCCCGGTGCTTTTTTGGTTAAGTTGAAAAGAAGATCCTGAAGGTCTCCAATCCATAGCCGAACCTTATCTTTGAGATACTGGCTTTTGAATGCCTATTACAGTTAAAATGTATAGAAAACCTTTTCTGTTTCTGATTTGCTTTTGTTACTCCATGTTTTGCTTTGGCAATATAGACTCCCTGTTGCAAATATTGGAAAAGCATATAGCAGCGCGTCCTGCGATGATGCAACAAAAATATGAGCGGATCAATACCTATCGCAACAAACTTACTAACACAGACGTAAGAGCAGATTCGTTTCAGATCATCTTTCAACTGACCAAAGAGTACCAGTCGTTTAATTATGATACAGCATATATCGAGATTCAGCGATTAAAAAAATCTGCTACCACAACTCCGGAAGTCATCCAGGCTGATCTTCAGGAAGCATTTATATTACTTTCCTCCGGACTCTTCCGTGAATCCATTGATAAGCTTGATGGAATTGCAATTTCAGATGCTCCTGATTCCATTCGCAGTTTATATTATTTCTATCTGGCGAGAAGTCATTTTGATATGGCAGACGCATATACGAGGTACCTCAATAATGAGGTCCAGTTTCACGCCGGGATGAATAATTTGGATAAGGCAATTCAATACAGTGAAATCAATTCTACAGAGCAGCTTTCATATCGTGCGTTATATGAATTAAAAAATGGTAACCGTGAAACAAGTAAATTAATTTATCAAAAACTGATTCGACATCCGGATATTACAACAAGACAACTTGCGATTGAATATTCTGCATTGAGTTCGCTGTATCAGGGTGTGTACCAGGATTCGGTTTTATATTTTATGATCAAAGCAGCCATTGCAGATGAGCAGGCATTGGTGATGGAAAGTACGGCACTGACATTTTTGGCAAACTATTATGCGAATGCCAATCTTTTTGATCGTGCCAGTCGGTATATTGATTTAGCTTTATCGGATGCAAATTTTTTTGGAGCACAGCACCGGAAAATGCAGATACTCAATATCCTTC
>JALYSC010000380.1 GCA_030855005.1 Bacteroidota bacterium
CTGTTAAAGCATGTGATGTTTTGAATATCTACTAATTGAATGGTGAGACTATCACAATCAAAGGCCAGTGTAGTATTAGAATTATACGATGTCGGTTTTGCGATGATATGGAAAGACAAGAGAGATAGGAAAAGGATCAGGAAATTTGCAGGAGCATTCATAAAGTGTGTAGCATTAGGAGTAACCCAAGTTACGGAACGAAAAGGGATTTTCGTTCCGTCATGATATTCGGATATTCGCAAAAAAAAATCAGCGCTTTGCGGCGCTGATCTTCTTGATACGAATTTGGATATTTGATAGTAAGGAATATCCGATTGTGTTTCAAAGATAGGGCAGAGTTTTTTTATTTACATCACTTTTCAAAAAAAAATTTAGATGATCTCAAATTTATCGCCGATGGCAACCATCCCTTCCTGAATAACTTTTGCAATCCATCCCGCCTTTTCATCAAATGCCTGAATGGCACCTTCGCCAAAATTTTCATCCATGCGAAAACAAGGTGTACAATATTTTATGATCTCAAGTATTACTTCATCACCGAGGCATATACGTTTTCCTTTCAAATCACCATCGGGTAATGAATCGATCATGATATTTCGTCTACATGCAACATGAGCATTGCCCTGAAATCCAACAAGATCAGATACTGTAGCCAGATGATTGAATCCTATCAGAGTAACCTGTCGTGCACTTCCCCGCCGCTCTGAATGATCTCCATCAATACCTTTAACAGTAATCCGAACCTCAGTTACGTGGAGAGGATCTGCTTTTTTTGCTGGTCTAATAATGATAGAGCGGACGGATGCCACCTGCATTTTTGATTTTAAAATTCGAGATTATATCCATTGCCACTAATCAGATGATCGGCAATTATTCTCCGCATCGAGACAGTATTCGCCGGTGGGTAGGCAGAAAATCTTTTTATTCCTTTCAGCATGATGATCAGTTCATCACCCCCGGCGAAAGCCATGAGTGCATCAGTCGCATGTTTCTGAATCCGGTGCTGAGCTTCACTGATGAATAACTGGGTGATCGCTTTAACGACCTCATTCGGATAGGAGTATGAGCCTGAGGAAAGTTTTTGTGTTCGTAATAAGAGTGACTCAGCAATGAAGCAGTCAATCCCGATATCGGCAATATGCATGATCACTTCCTGCTGTTGGTTAAGGTCGTGCTTACCATCCATCTGATATTTCACCGCTGCTCCTGCTACAAGCAACATGGACTTTTTAAAATTCAGAATGGCTTGTTGCTCAGCGGACCAGGCCCCGGTATCCTCTGATTTTGAAGGCATTGACATTAATTCTTTTTGCACAGCCCACGCCGGACCTACCAAATCAAGTTCACCCTTCAATGCTTTTTTGATGATGCGATCCACCAGCAACAATCGGTTGATTTCATTTGTGCCTTCGTATATCCTGTTGATACGTTGGTCACGATAAGCTCTTGCAGCGGCAAATTCTTCAGAGTAGCCGTTGCCTCCATGTATCTGCAACATTTCATCCACTATGAAATCAAGATACTCTGATCCTGCAATCTTAATGATCGCACATTCTGAAGCATATTCTTTGGCAGAATCCAGCATCGCCTGCTCTTGTGTAGATCCACTGCTGATCATTTCATCCTTGTGGTCACCCATTAGGTCCGACAGGCGATAGGATGCTGATTCAATGGCAAATACCAGTGACGCCATCTCACCGATTTTATGCTTTATCGCACCGAAAGAAGCAATAGGTTGTCCAAATTGATGACGCTCATTCGCATATTTCACCGCGATATCGATGCACTTTTTTGATCCGCCCATAGCCATGGTGCCTAATTTGAAGCGACCTATGTTGAGTGCATTGAAAGCGATCTGAGCACCCTGACCAATGTGATAAAGCACATTTTCTGCTGGCACCTGGACATTTTCAAAAAACACCTGTCGTGTAGAAGATCCTTTGATCCCTAGTTTTTTTTCTTCAGCCCCAAGTGTGATGCCTGGAGAATGTGCATCCACGATAAATCCGGTGAATTGTTCGCCTCCAATTTTGGCAAAAACAATAAATACATCTGCAAAGCCCGCATTTGAAATCCACATCTTTTGTCCAGTGATTGAATAAAATTTCCCGTCAGCAGAAAGATCCGCGCGCGTTTTGGCAGCAAGTGCATCCGATCCTGATCCGGGTTCAGTAAGACAATAAGATGCCTTGAGCTCACCTGAACTCAATCCGGGTAGATATTTTTTCTTTTGTTCAGGCGTTCCGAAGTAAAGGATCGGCAACATCCCGATTCCAATATGCGCTGCGAAACTTGTATCGAATGACCCTCCTGCCTTACCAAGCTCTTCACCAATAAGTGTATTTGAATTTGTATCCAACGCATTACCGCCATACTCCTCGGGTATATGTGCGCCAAGTAATCCAAGAGCACCTGATTTTTCCATTAGCTCAACCTGGTATTCAAGTTCATGCGCCTTCTCTCCCATCTCCGCCACAAAATCTTTACACATCTGTCTCACCATTTTCTGATCCTCATTAAAATCTTCAGGAATGAAGGTGGTGGACGGATCTGTATCCCTGATTATAAATTCTCCGCCTCTAAGCGGTTGTGTGCCTGAACTCATCTGTTTATATTTTAGTGTTTTCTGTAGGTGTTAAAGTAATCTGATAGGAAATGGATTGTTTGGTGACTGTCTTTGATGTGGCTGAGGGTTTAATTGCAGTGGTTACTTCGTATTGAAAATTTAGTGAATTAATGGGCTGCTGGATATTTATTTTTTTCGTGACTGGCAATTTTACCGGCGAACCTGGAAGCCTGAAATGGATATGTAATTTTCGTGTGTATTTAGATTTGATTTTCCCATCATTCGGTACTTTAAACTGAAGCTTGCGCACGATGCGTAACGCTTCCTCGTCACACCCATGACCAATGCCTGAAATAATATGAGCATCCTGAATGTGCCCTTTATAATCAACTGTGTATCGCACGCTCACAGTTCCTTCTGTTTTAGCAGAAAGCGCATCTTTAGGATATTTCAATTCATTTTTTACAAAGTTTTCCAGCGCTTGCTTACCGCCTTCGAGATAGGGAGCTTTGATGAAATCTTTATCCTTTCGTTCTTTCTTCATAATTCAACAAAAATATCAGGCGCTAATTCCACCGAAGGATCGACAGCATAAGCATCAAAATCTGTGACACCATAACGTCGTAGTACCTCCTCATCGATATAAAATTGACCTGTGGCTTCTGCAGGAGATTGAGATAGGATATGATATGCAGCATCAGCTACGATTTCAGGTTTTCTGCATTGACGGATCATTGTATCCCCACCCAGAAGATTTTGGACTGCAGCAGTTGCAATCGTAGTGCGTGGCCACAGCGCATTAGCTGCTACACCGTATTCCTTTAATTCAGCTGCTAGTCCAAACATGACCATACTCATGCCATATTTGCTCATTGTATAAGCCGTATGATTTTCGAACCACTTGGCATTGATGTCAATCCTGGGAGATAATGTCAGAATATGCGCGTGGGAGGATTTTTTTAAATACGGGATGCATACCTGCGACATTAGATAAGTACCTCGCACATTGATTTGATGCATCAGATCGTATCTCTTTGAGGGTGTATGTTCTACACCTGCCAGATATATCGCGCTTGCGTTATTGACGAGAATATCGATGGTGCCAAATGCTGTAATTGTTTCGAGCGCTACATTTTTGATTTGATCTTCATCACGCAGATCGAGGACAACTGCATGTGCCTTTCCTCCTTTAGCTATTATTT
>JALYSC010000381.1 GCA_030855005.1 Bacteroidota bacterium
TGACAGGGTAGTGATTATAAATAAAGGAAAGATTGTAGCGGATGGAAATATCAAAATGCTTAGCCAGCATCTGACAAAATCCTTTCGGGTTGAGGTGCTTTTCTCCAGACCTGTTGCCGATACTACATTCCAGGAAATGAAGGGATATGATTCGCATGAGAACACAGGAAATTCCCGTTATATCATTAGTGGTAATGATGAACATCTGAATGAAGCAATTTTTGATTTCGCTGTTTCCAAACAGTTGAAAATCCTGGAAATGTCTACACGTCAGGAAAGCTTCGAACAAGTATTCCGGCAACTCACTGCATCGCCATCATGAAGGCAATTTACTTAAGGGAATTGGGGAGCTATTTCAGTTCCATGATTGCATACATTACTGTGGGCTTGTTGCTTTCTGTGTTGGGATTGGTGCTTTGGGTCTTTCCCGATTTTAGTTTGATTATGACTCCATTCGCCGGAGTGGAAGCATTATTTGAAATCGCGCCGTTGATTTTTATTTTTCTGATTCCTGCTTTTACCATGCGCAGTTTTGCAGAAGAAAGACAAGCAGCCACACTTGAGATACTATTGACGCGACCCGTATCAGCATTCCAAATTGTAATGGGAAAATATCTGGCCACACTGACATGGCTATTGATTGCATTGGCACCAACCTTGCTGTATGTTTTTTCAATTTATCAATTAGGCTCTCCGCCTGGCAATATTGATTTAGGTCAGATCGCAGCTTCTTACACAGGTTTGTTTTTATTAGGTGCCGTTTTTTGTGCAATTGGCGTTTTTGCCTCCAGCCTGACATCCAACCAGATCGTCGCATTTGTGATGGCTGTTTTCTTTTGCTTTGTATTGTATTATGGATTTTTCTTCGTGAGTAAAATCGCATCGTTTTCAGGCACCATGGATGCATTGATTGAGTCCCTGGGTATCGACTATCATTATCATTCTATAAGTCGGGGACTGATTGAAACAAGAGACCTTGTTTATTTCTTATGCCTCATCGGGATTTGTCTCACCTGGACCTGGTCCGCTATAGCTAAAAGAAGCTGATCATGAGCAAGGCAATATCAAATAACAAAAACAAAAAAGTCTTTACGACTGCATTGCTGGTCACCGGCATTCTAATCGTGGTTTATATTATTGGTCAGTGGGTATATACTTCCTTCGATGCCACCGAAGATCGCCGTTATACACTAGCGCCTGCCACAAAGACTTTGCTGTCATCTGTAGAGGATCGTATCTATATTCGTGTTTTGCTCGATGGAAAATTTCCGGCAGGATTCAAGCGCTTGCAGGAATCAGCAGAAGATATGCTTCGCCGATTTTCGCAGGTCAATTCCAATATCGAATACAATTTTGAAAATCCCAATGACGGGACAATCGAAGAAGTAAATGAACGCAGAAAGCAACTTGCTGCACAGGGATTAATTCCAACTCAGCTTCGTGTAACGGATGCTGCGGGTGCATCAGCTCAATACATCTATCCTTATGCTATTATAAATTATGGTAGCAGGAATATTCCTGTTCCGTTATTACAGGATGATATTCCTGGTGCAGACAAGGATGTCATTATCAACAATAGCATCAGTCTCTTGGAATACAAAATAGCTGATGGTATTCAAAAAATCAAACGCGAACACCAGGAACTTGTGGCTTTCACGACCGGACAGGGAGAATTGTCTCATTTACAAACTGCTTCGATTGAGAAAGAACTTAGGAATTCATATGCAGTCAATAGACTGAACCTGGACAGTGTGATTCAAATTCCGCTGGACGTAAAAGTTGTCATCATTGCAAAGCCAACACAACTTTTTAATGAAGCGCAGCTATTTATGCTGGATCAATATATCATGCAGGGGGGACGGGTAATGTTTTTGCTAGATCCTTTAGTTGTATCACTTGACAGCATTAATATCAATAAGAACTATATTCCATCTCTCTATGAACATGGATTGGATCCCTTATTTTTTAAACTAGGAGCACGCGTAAATCCTAATCTTGTCCTCGATCTGCAGTGTACGCGAATTCCCATGGTTGTTGGGATGCAAGGTGACAAACCGCAGACGGAATTATTTCCATGGTATTATCACCCGTTGATTTCTTCTGCCTCTGACCATCCGATTACTAAAGGTCTTGATCGTATTCAGATGGAGTTTCCTGCAAGTGTGGATACCATTCAAACTAATAGCGCAGTTAACAAAACAATCCTGTTGAAGTCATCTCAATATTCAAGGATTCAACTAACTCCGGTGCGGCTCAATTTTGGTATTCTCCGCGAAGAGCCTGACCCCAAACTTTTTAACAAAGGACCGCAAAGTGTTGCCGTGATGCTGGAAGGAAATTTTGAATCGATGTTTCGAAACCGGATCAGTGAAGAGCAACTGACTACGCTCGAACAAATCGGGATGAAGTTTAAGGAATCAGGAGAAAATGGTAAGGTGTTGATAGTAACAGATGGCGACATCATCAAAAATCTTGTCAATTCTAGTACAGAAGAAATCGCACCACTCGGATATAATAAGTATGAAAATGTCACCTTAACGGGTAATCGAGATTTTATTCTCAATGCTATCGAATATATGATGGATGATTCGGGTGTGCTGGAAGCACGTTCAAAAGATATAAAGCTAAGATTGCTTGACAGCGTCAGGGCACGTGAGCAAGCCATCAAATGGCAACTAATTAATATTCTGGGGCCGGTACTCCTGATCCTATTGACAGGATTGATCTATTCCTATATCCGAAAACGCAAATTTGGACATCCTGCATGAACAGAAATATAATTCTCATTCTCGTTTTAGTTATTGCAGGTGGGATAGCCTGGTACGTCTGGAAGAACAAGCCGGATGAAAAGACAACGCTGGACCGAACCGAAAGTAATTTTAAAATTGATGATGTTAATACCATTAGTCGTATCCTCATCACCAACAAGGATGGAACTCGCTCTGACCTGAAGCGAGTGGACGATCAATGGATCATCAATGATCAGCACCGTGCGCGCCAATCAAACGTGGAGCACCTATTAAAAGGAATAAACAGGCAGCACCTTGATTATATTCCGAATAAGGCGGCTACCGAAGGAATTCTTAAGTCAATTGCTGTCAATGGAATACATGTTGAAATATTTGATCTCTCAGGCAATCCATTACTTACTTATTACCTGGGTGGTGTCACACAAGGTGAGGGAGGGACATTCTTTTTAAAAGAGGGATCGACTCAACCTTATACTCTTATTGAGCCAGGGTTTGCAGGAGGCCTTAGAGCGAGGTATGCACTTCGACCTACTGATTGGCGTGACATTCATTTTTGGGTAGAGGACACGGAGTCAATAGATACTCTTAAAGTAGACTATCCTAAAGAGCACCAGCATGCATTTATATTAATTCGGAATGGTAATAACTATAATGTTGAACCACTCTACACTACTACTCCCCGCAAGAAAAATGAAAATCAGGTTAAAATCAAATCTTATCTGACCACATTAAGTAAGCTGGCTTGTGAAAATTTCCTGCCCGAATCTGCGGAACGAGATTCCATCATTGACATGCTCCCATTCATTGAGATGAATATGATCTACAAGGATAAATCTACCTATCTTAACTTCTTTCCGGTAGTGGTTCCTGAGGCTGAAAAATCAAATACTGATATTCCGCGATTTTTTATTGATTATGGAGGTAAAGACTTTATGATTGCCCAACAGGATGTTATCAAGGGAGCCTTCCGGTCATATGAATACTTCTTCGAATGATGATGTTACTGTGGCTTTACA
>JALYSC010000382.1 GCA_030855005.1 Bacteroidota bacterium
ATTTACACAGATTTGATTTTTAATCCTCAAACTTTTGCGGTCGTTGAGCGGAGTCGAAACGCCCGCAGGAGTGAGTGAGATTTCCAACGCAAATGGCGCAGATATTATTTAAAAATAAATTTACGCAGATTTGATTTTTAATCCTCAAACTTTTGCGGTCGTTGAGCGGAGTCGAAGCCCACCGATCGAGAATTCACAGTTTACCGTTTACCGTTCTCCGTTTACCGTTCTCAGATCCAGACATTCACCTCCGTTGTCAATGAGATATTAAACTTCTCTTTGACTGATGCGATAATTTCCTGAGCAAAATTCCAGATTTCAACACCTGTTGCACCTCCCCTGTTGACAATGACGAGAGCTTGCTTTTCATAGGAGCCTGCATTTCCAATGCTTTTTCCTTTCCATCCGGCTTGTTCAATTAGCCATCCCGCAGGGATTTTCACGTTTTCTTCTCCTGTTGGAAAAGATGGGATAGTTGAGTATACTTCTTTTAAAGAATCAAATTGAGATTTGGTGATGATTGGGTTCTTAAAAAAGCTGCCGGCGTTTCCAATTACTGCCGGATCAGGCAGTTTACTTTGACGGATTGCTATCACTGCATCACTCACATTACGAATAGTTGGCTTCGATATATTCTTTTCATTCAGGATATCCTGAATAGCACCATAAGAAGTATTAAGTGAATGATTTTTAGAAAGTCGAAATGATACACGGGTAATCACATATTTATCTTTTGCTTCTCTTTTAAAAATACTATCCCGATATCCAAATCCACAATCTGTTTTCAAAAAACGAACTATCTCCCCATCGCCTATTCTTATTGCTTCCAGAGAATGGAAAACATTTTCCAGTTCGACACCATAGGCACCGATATTCTGGATGGGTGCTGCACCTACTGTACCAGGGATTAGTGAAAGATTTTCAATTCCTCCAAGATCATGTTCAATAGCGTGCATCACCAGTGAATGCCATGCTTCACCTGCGGCTGCATGCAGAATAAACTCATCGTTCCCTTTACCTTCGATGCGAATTCCTCTTAGCTCAACTTTGAGAACATTTCTTTGTATGTCACCAATTGGAAGCACATTGCTGCCTCCACCGAGTATTAGCGGATTATCAAGATGTTTGACGGCTAACCTTAACTCCTCGAGATCTTCGATGCGATACAGATGCTTACATGAAGCTTCTACACCAAATGTGACGAAGGGTTTAAGTGATGCGTTGTTGATCAGTTCCAATCGTGAATGATATTAAACGTCAAATTGCAATTTAGCTAAAGCACTGTAGACACCATCATTTCTTGCACTTAATTCAGCGTGTGTCCCCTGCTCTATCACACGCCCATGCTCGAGCACATAAATACAATCAACATTCCGAATCGTTGCGAGTCGATGCGCGATGATGATTGCCGTGCGGCCTTCTAATAATCTGTCGAGTGCTTCCTGAACTACTTTTTCAGATTCAGCATCAAGAGACGAGGTAGCTTCATCAAGCAATAAGATATCCGGATTTCGAAGTACTGCGCGTGCAATGGCAATGCGTTGTCTTTGGCCACCACTGAGTTTAATGCCGCGTTCACCAACGATCGTTTCAAATCCTTGCGGAAAAGATTGAATAAACTCAAAGCTGTTTGAAATCTTTGCTGCATTAAATAATTCTTCCTCAGAAGCATTTGGATTGCCATAAAGAATATTCTCTTTAATGGTCCCGCCGAACAAAAGTACTTCCTGCGGTACTATTGCAAAAACAGATCTGTAGGTGGAGAGATCCATTGCATTAATATCTGTTCCATCCAATGTTATCTGGCCACCAGATAAAGGATACAGCCTCATCAGCAATGCGGCAATAGTACTTTTACCGGAACCGCTTTGTCCAACCAAAGCAATTTTTTCGCCGGGTTTGATATCCATATTGATTCCTTTGAGGACCGGCATTTCGATGCGCGATGGATATTCAAAGTGTACATCCTTAAATTGCAGGTGTCCAGCAATCTTAGGACGATTAACATTAATTGGCACAGTTACTTCGGTTGTTTCATTCAGGATTTCACGGATGCGTTCAGTTCCTCCTAATGCGGTTACAATTTCAGTGTAAAAATTACCAAGACTACCAATAGATCCTCCGATGATAGCTGTATAGGCTATGAATGTTACAAGTTGCCCAGTGGTCATGGAATTATTTTGCACCATTGTAGCACCGTACCATAGAATAAAAAAGATAGCTCCAAATAGTACGATAATAATAAAGCTGGCGAAGATTGCGCGGTATTTAGCTAACTGCAAAGAAGTCTTCACCACATTTCCCATTTCACTTTTGTATCGGTTATACTCGAGTGTCTCGTTAGTAAATGCTTTGACAGTATTAATATTCTGAAGTGTTTCTTCAACAACCGTGTTAGTATTGGCCAGTGATTTTTGTCTGCTCCTTGATAAGCTTCTCACAAATCGGCCAAAGAACATTGCACCCACTACAATCACAGGAAAAGTTGCGAGCATTGTCAGACTTAAGCGTGGTGTTGTCACAAGAAGAAAAATAACACCTGAGACCAGTATTAATACCTGCCGGATTAGTTCTGCCAGCGTTGTTGAAAATATCATTGATAACCTGTTGACATCTTCGGATATGCGACTGGTGAGATCGCCCACTCTATTTTTTTCAAAAAAGTAAACCGGTAGCCCAATGAGCTTTTGATAAATGCTGCTTCTTACATCTGCCATCCCCTTCTCACTTACTACAGCGAACCAAATGACACGCAGATAACTCATGATGCCTTGCAATACTAGTATGACAATGAGTACTAGACCTATCTGGTTGAGGCTCAATCCTAATTTTCCTTCACCTGCGGCTACATCCACGAGCTCTCCAGCCAGTCTCGGAAACGCCATAAACATCAGGCTTCCCAGAAACAACAATATCAAACCACCAATGAAATGCCATTTATATGGCCTGATAAAGGAGACCATGGAACGGACTTCCTTCAGTTGTTGCAGTGTGATCTTTTTTGGTTTTTCTTCTTCAGTTGTTGATTCCTGCCGGATACGTCCTCGCGCCATATGGCAAAGGTAGAGAATGAGAGCAGGAATAGGGGGCAGGAAAAAGGGGTGCGTTTTGGTATGTGGAAAACTATCCGGGGCACCTGACAATCAGCACGTTAGACCCTTGTGGCACTACTAGTAGTGGCACTATTAGTAGTGCCACTGGTTTTGAGTTGTAGTTTTGAGATAATATGAAAGTCTCTGGCTTCACGATAGTGCGCAATGTTCTTAAATATGACTACCCGGTCGTGGAGGCAATCTTATCAATCCTTCCACTTTGTGATGAATTCGTGGTAAGTGTTGGTGATTCAGATGACGAGACGTTGGACCTGATTAGCAATATCCAATCACCAAAGATCCGGATCGTTCGCACGACGTGGGATGATACGTTGCGTGAGGGAGGGCAAGTGTTGGCTATTGAAACCAATAAGGCATTTGATGAAATCTCGCCGGACGCAGACTGGGCTTTTTATATTCAGGCAGATGAAGTCATTCATGAAAAATATCATGATGTCATAAAATCCGCGATGGAGAAATATGTGAAGGATGGTAATGTGGAAGGATTGTTATTTAACTATCTGCATTTTTATGGCAGCTATGGGCATGTGGGGAATTCGCGCAAGTGGTATCGTCGGGAGATACGTGTCATCCGTAATGATAAATCCATCAGATCATACCGTGATGCGCAGGGG
>JALYSC010000383.1:0-1441 GCA_030855005.1 Bacteroidota bacterium
AAATGATTCCAGCATAGAGCTGGCAAGAGCAATGGTGGCTCTGGAACAGGGAATATTCGATCAGGTTTTCACAGCTGATGTGTATTCAGCATATCCTCAACACATTAATCAATGGAAATTTAATTCATGTGTAACATTCCCGGGATATGTAGATCCGCCATTAGATTCATCGCTGAACCATACCATCATGATTCTTGCCAATTTTAAAGACCCGGATGGCATGAATCCGTATTTCGAGATCAATGGGGATGGAACTGCACATGCCTTGCGTCCCACAGGATTTTATTTAGCTCCGGGGAGTATCTCCAGAGTAACTGTTCCGGGAGACCTTGTCGGAAAGGACTATTATATTAGGGTAGGCTCACATGAATGGGATCTTTCCAATAAACCTGTTTTCAAAAGACTGAATAGAATTTCAAAGAAATTTGCAATCAACGCTGCAACCATTGATGTATTTAATCCTCTGGGTGGTGCCATATCTATTCTTGTTCCTTACGGGGCCGCAGAAGGGATCGTACAGGTACGTGCTACAAATATTGTTGAAGCCCCATTCATATCAGTAAAGACATTTTATGAAACTCAAGACCTTAGTGCTGAATTGAACAAACCCGGTCCGTGGGCAGTATTCGAGTCTGAAAATGTGATGTACACCATTCCAAAACATTCCATTATACCTGGTCAATATAACCTGACTCAAACATTACGGGATTGGGAAACAGCAGTAAGAGGTGTAAATTCCGTAATGGCAAGGCAAATCATTCCAGACAAGCATAATATGTATATGATTGCTGATGTAATGATTAGAGAAGGTGCTTATTCTATAGGTTACCCAATGTCTAACACACCACTTGACTATTTCAATGTACCTGGTCCCACGTACTTTATAGATGGGCCAGACCCTAATGATGAGACAAATTTCCATGAAACGGGGCATGCATTAGCCATGAGTAAATTTCCTGGTGAGGTGGAAGCCATAGTCAACTTTCCATACATCATGGCAATGAATCACGGCTTGAATCTGAACCTGAATGAAGCAGTGAATTACAGCTTTGTTCCAAATACATTTGACATCGACAAGACCGCTACCCATCGAATGGTTTCTAATACATTTGGTTCAGCAAGAGATATTTCAAACACTACAACTGACGAAGTACGTTACCAGCATAGAGGGTATGGGCACTATTTTGAGATCGTCAATATGCTGGGATGGTGTCCACTCAGAAACTTCTGGAAACAAGAATCCATTGACTTTGAAAACGGGATCGACCATGGTATCAATGACCAGGACATTGACAGCAGGATACTCAGAATGTCCGTTGCCGCACAAGCAGATCTGCGTCCTTTATTCCATGTTTTTGGAATTCTCCCGCAAAATTCAATTGAGCTGCAAGACACATTGGATCAGTTAGGTGTTCTGCCTTCACTCACGATCTACAATAGA
>JALYSC010000383.1:1451-3722 GCA_030855005.1 Bacteroidota bacterium
TTCGACCTGATTCCGGAGGACAACACGGCATTTGTCAATTACGCACTGTCCATTTATCCAGATCTCTCCACTGAGGGTCCAACAGCCGACCCTGATTACGGGGCAGGATGGCATTACCTGAAATCATTGACTTACGATGCAGCTGAAGCCCAGGAACGGACTGAAATCCTGCAATCCATCATAACTCTTTATTATCCAAAAGGTGCACCCACGGACAATGGAAATCCTGATGTTTGTTGCACGCTGGACACCATGAATATAAACATGGTGAATGAAGAGATTATCGTGACGGGAGGCGTTCAACCATATGATATTTCAATCGACACAATTGGAAATGTTAATACGGTAACAGTTGTAGATTTCGATGGATGTGAATCTACTGTTCAATTCACAATCAATAGTATGTCTGAAGAAGGTATAGAGCGGATTAAAATATATCCCAATCCTGCTTCGACGGAAATCTATATTGATTTGTCAGGAAGTAATACCCAAATAGAGCGCTTACGAATAGTGTCGATGCATGGTCAGGTACTACATCAATCCCGAAAAGCTGATCTTATAAATATATCTAACCTAAATAACGGTGTATATATATTGCAAATCGAATTGGCTGGTGGAGTCCAAATAAGTAAACGAGTTTTGATTTTAAGGTAGAGAAGACCTAAAAACCCGTGAACCAATGAAATTTATCTTTTCCTGTTTTCTATCGTTTGTAATCATTGATGTGTGCTTTGCGCAACAGCAATACTCGCTTACAAACTACACTGAGGAGCATGGACTTCCTACCGGAAGTGTTTGGAGGATGTTTAAAGATAATACCGGGTTTCTGTGGCTTTGGGGTGAAGGAAGTGTTGCCCGATTTGATGGGTATAATTTTAAAGTATTCCAGCATGATCCAGACGACTCTACAAGCCTCCCGGGTACTACGATATGGGATTTCAGGTTGTTGGCAAATGGCGATATGTATTTTCAGTTCAACGGAGGATCACGACTTTATGATCCACGAAAATTATCATTCAACAGTCAGTTCGCCTATAAGGATGCCGGAAGGCTTCTTGGCCGTTCTTTCATGCTTACGGGTGATACCAGCGCTCTCTGTTTTTTTTCCGAGAATAATCTTATACTGGTGAGCCATTCCGCATGTGAATATTTTCCGCTACCTAAAAGTAAAGACATCAGTGCAGCAAGCGACTCTTTAAACGTTGTCCTGGTAAATGATTTCGGTAAGGTTTTTACTTTCAACGCGAGCACAAAAAGATTAGATCCACTGACTAGTTTTTAATCCGTGTGCCTGCATCATACCAGATAGGGGCACACAGATTTACACAGATTATTTATGATTACCTGTCCAGTAACATTTCGGCGTGCCTGCATCATGCGGGTACCATAGGTTGCAATAAAAAGGAGGCAACTATTACTAGTCACCTCCGCACTTTATGGCATATTCAAAAACAAACTTTTCCGGGTGCGTTAAAACGCCTGCTCTACGCTCATTGCCGCTTTCTCTTCGCTCTTATCCGCAGGCTCAAGCTTTTTAAAATCCGACACCACAATTTCCGTAGCAGTCTTTTTTACATTATCAGCCGTCGTGTATTCCCGGTAGCTGAGTTTACCTTCCACATACAGGCGCTGGCCCTTCGTGAAGATCTTAGCCATCACTTCGGCTTTTTTACCCCAGGCGACAAGGTTGTGCCAGGTAGTGATGTACTCTTTTTTCCCCTCTTCTGATTTGCGGAACTCGTGCGTGGCTATCGATACACGTGCCATCTTCTTGCCTTCGGCGTATTCACGGACTTCGATCTCTTGTCCGAGAAATCCAATAAGCTGTACTCGGTTGTCAACTGTTGAAAACATGGTGAAATAATATTTGATTGTGAAATATAATATACATCCTCTCCTCGTTGAAAGGACAGGACGAATATGCATTACATGCAGGATTCGATTCGTTTTTTAAACGTTTATTTACGTAAGTAAACGTAAGCGAAGGGATAATTAATAACAGGAAGAGCTTCCGATAGGAATTGGGATGAAGGGATGCGCAGCGATGGTTCTGTTGGAACTCGTGATGAAGCTCCCCTGGACCAGCCAAATATCAGTGATGCGTACATTTTGCGATGAAAGGTCTTCAACCAAATATTGTATCTTTAGAAAAAAACAGTATGAAACTTAATTCCAAAGCTCATGGTGCCATTGATTATTTAGTGGTGGTTTTTTTACTTCTTTCGCCTAATTTATTTGCTTTGAAAGAAATTACGGCTACATTTACGTATG
>JALYSC010000384.1 GCA_030855005.1 Bacteroidota bacterium
TGACTTCGGTCCTTGAGCAAAAAAATGCTGACCTTCAAAAAACGAATGTGGAACTTGCTTCCTTCGCTTATGTGGCCAGCCATGACTTGCAGGAGCCACTACGTAAAATTCAAATGTTCTCTAAGCGCATTACAGATGCTGAGACAAATCTAACAGAAAACAGTCGTGATTATTTTTCACGAATGAAGAATGCAGCCCAACGCATGCAACAATTGATAGAAGATCTATTGACATACTCGAGAACAGGTACGCAGGAAAGAAATTTTTTTGCAATGGATCTGATTCAGATCGTGAATGAAGTTCGTGAAGATCTGAAAGATGAAATAGCATCTAAAAATGTCAAAATCATCACTGAGGAATTATGTCAGTGTCATATTATTCCTTTTCAGATCAGGCAATTACTATCCAACCTCATCACTAACTCCATCAAATTTGCAAGACAGGACATGGATCCTGAGATTACCATTAAAGCAGCAGTTATTAATGGTGACAATACAATCCATCCCCAGCTACAAAGAGATAAGAAATATTGTCTGATCACAGTGAGAGACAACGGAATTGGTTTTGAGACTACGTTTAGTGAACAGATTTTTGGATTATTTCAGCGTCTTCACGGGAAGACGGAATATCCAGGCACAGGTATAGGATTATCGATCTGCAAGAAAATTGTTGAAAACCATCAGGGTGTTATTATAGCGGAGGGAAGGCCGGGAAATGGAGCTACCTTTTCGATGTACCTGCCTCAGCAACAGAGCTGACCTTAAAAGCAGGACAGAAATGTACACTTATCCCGATATTACATGGACATGAAAGAAATATTTACTACATGGAGCAGCTATCTGGTCCCCTGGATCGTGGCTCATGGTATTCGGATAGTGGTCATCATGTTCGGTGCTTATATTCTCAATATAGTGCTGAAGAGGTTTATTGAAAAGGTAGTGCATATAACGATTGTCCCTGATAATGATCCGACGCGCGTGTCTGAGAAAAAGCGTGAAGAAACGTTGATCCGTATTTTTTCATGGACCATGACTATTGTCATTACGATTACAGCAACCATGATGGTACTTGATGAAGCAGGTGTTCCAATAGGGCCCATCCTTGCAGGTGCGGGTATCCTTGGTATAGCGGTCGGCTTTGGAGGTCAATATCTGATACGCGATCTTATTTCAGGATTCTTTATTATTCTTGAAAATCAATATCGCATTGGAGATATTGTGAATTTCGATGGCACCGGAGGACTTGTTGAAGATATAAGCTTGCGCGTGACTACCCTGCGTGATCTTGATGGGACTGTTCATCACGTACCTCATGGAGAAATAAAAAGAGTCTCTAATCTTTCTAAAAACTTTAGTCGTATCAATCTCAATCTCGGTATTGCTTATGATTCACCACTGGAAGATGTCATTCGTGTCATTAATGAAACAGGGAGTGAACTGGCCAATGATCCTGTATGGAAAGACCATATTATCAAGGCACCTCAATTTTTACGCGTTGAAGATTTTACGGATACAGCTATCATGATCAAAATACTTGGAGAGACGCAGCCACATAAAAAATGGGAGATTGCAGGTGAATTGCGCAAGCGAATTAAAATTGCCTTTGATAAAGCAGGAATCGAAATGCCTTTTGGGCAAAGATTCTTGCACCAGGTGGCATCACAGAACGTGCAGCGTAGTGAAGAGTAATTAATTGATAAACTAGAATGGCAATGGAATTCATTGATTATTACAAACTGCTTGGAGTAACGAAGAATGCTTCCGACGATGATATAAAAAAGGCGTTTCGAAAACTGGCGCGGAAGCATCATCCTGATGTTAATCCAAATGATAAGTCTGCTAAAGAAAAATTTCAACAAATCAACGAAGCCAATGAGGTGCTTAGTGATCCTGCAAAACGAACCAAATACGATCAATATGGCAAGGACTGGATGCACGCAGAGGAATTTGAAAAGGTACGCCGACAACAAACTCAATCACAGGATCAACGTAGCACTGGCCGGTCTCAGACCTTCTCTTCGCAGGATTTCGAAGGAGGTGATTTCTCAGATTTTTTTGAATCCATGTTTGGCGGCGAATCCTTTAGCAACAGGCGAGGATCCCAGGTAAAATTTAAAGGGCAGGATTACAGTGCTGAACTGCATCTGAATCTTAAAGATGTGTACACAACGCACAAGCAAACACTTGCCGTCAATGGTAAAAATATTCGGATCGCCATACCTGCCGGCGTTGAAAACGGACAAACCATACGCATCGCCGGCCACGGAGGAGCGGGTGTCAATGGGGGTCCGGCAGGAGACTTGATCATTAGATTCATTATCAATCCACATCCCTTATTCAGGCGTGAAAAAAATGATTTACACCGCGATATAAATCTTGACCTATATACTGCATTGCTTGGAGGAGAAGTGGAAGTGGAAACAATGACAGGTAATGTCAAAATCAAAATTGCTCCTGAATCGCAAAATGGTACCCGCGTTAAGTTAAAAGGGAAAGGATTTCCAGTCTATAAAAAGGAAAATGAATTCGGTGACCTCTATGTCAGCTATCGAATCCAGCTCCCTAAAAATCTTACTTCGCGTGAGAAAGAATTATTCAGTGAACTTTTAAAACTAAGAAAAGATGGAAACTGAACATCGGATCAGAGTAGATCTTATCTGCACACATTACAATGTAGAGATAGCATTCATTGAATCATTGCAGGATTATGGATTACTTGAAATCCACCATCAGGCAGATAACCGTTACCTGGATAGCCTGTGCCTGCAAGATCTGGAGCGAATGATCCGTCTTCATTTCGATCTTGGTGTAAATATGGAAGGGATTGATACCATCACTCATCTGCTTAAACGAATGCAGTATCTGCAGGAAGAAGTACAACAATTACGCAACCGATTACACGGACAACCTGATTGATCCATTGAGGTTACAGTCTTTTTTTAGCTCGCGCATCGTAATCCATTAAAGGAAATAGATCAATATCAGCTGCCCTGGCAGTACCTTTCGGAGAGTATTCAAAAGGTTGATCTACATCACGGATCAGACGAAGCATGTAGACAAATATCTGCGTGATAAATGAAATGATAATAATACTAATTGTTTCATTTTCAAATTTAGATACCAACATCAATGCAATGATAACAACCGTGAGAACTTCCAGAAGCGCGTAACCCGTCACCAGAAATCCTGTCTTTTTGATCACATTGACACGTGAGAATAATTTTCGGAGATTATGTTGTTCTCCTGTCACACGTGAGGCGATCGCTCCAATTCCTGCCTTTTCCATGGTGAGTGCAATATTGGTGATACTGTTGATGCGTCGGAATACATCTTCTTCAGCACCATTAAATCTGAACCAATTAATGAGCGCTTCTGTCACTTCATTTAGTTGACGGCGCATTTCCGACAGGTCATAGCCTCCCTTAAATCCATGACCCAGGAGGATCGTATCTTCAATGGTCTCAATGGCACAGGCAATTTCAGACGGGATCTTTTCACTTTCTTTATAATCTGCCATGGTACCTGCCAACATAAAACCGATCAGAAAGATCCCCCCGGTGATGACAAGACCTATCTCTGAAAATTTCACAAGGCCTTCATACATCAGGACATGATCGATTCCAAATTTGATGGCCAGGATTAATAAGGCAATAGGCATGGTGGTCAACATGAGTTTCCACTTGATCATACTTAAGCGCATACTTTTTG
>JALYSC010000032.1:0-3305 GCA_030855005.1 Bacteroidota bacterium
GGATGCCGGTTTGAATAACAGGTCTGCATTTAACAATTCCTTTTTTGGCCAGACTGCTGGTTTGAGTGATACGAGTGGATGGAATAATTCTTTTTTCGGGCAGGGAGCAGGATATCAAAATCTCTCAGGGGCTAATAATTCTTTCTTTGGACAAGGCTCTGGTCTCCAATCCAAAGGCAATGATAATACTGCAATAGGAGCTCTCGCCTTAGGTAATAACACAACAGGTTTTAATAATACCGCTTTAGGTGCCTTTGCTAATGTAGGTTCAGGCGCATTTTCCAATGCCACCGCTGTTGGACACAGGGCAAGTGCAAACTGCAGTGATTGTTTAATCCTGGGGTCTGTAAATGGCATAAATGCGGCTACTGCAAATGTAAAAATAGGTGTGGGAACAAATAACCCTTTATTCCGACTGGATGTAAGATTAGGTAGTATAAATACGGATTCGGTATATCGGATTCTCAATACGACAGTTCTCTCCTTATCCAATGGTGGCGTCTTAGTTGGCGCACTAGCGGGACGTATCAATACAGGATTCTCCAATACGTTCGTTGGGAATAGTAGTGGATTCTCAAATACAGGTGGAGGTTATAATTCATTTGTAGGGAGTTCGGCGGGCTACAATAATACATTAGGGAACTACAATTCCTTCTGTGGGTATAATAGTGGGAAGTCAAATAATTTTGGATCTCAGAATGCTTTTTATGGTGCTAATTCAGGTTGGTCCAATACCAATGGAAATTTGAATTCTTTTTTCGGTTCAGATTGTGGATACAACAATACCTCAGGGAATGATAATTCTTTTTTTGGTGAATCAAGTGGTTTGGCTAATAATGTAGGTGCATCCAATTCTTTTTTTGGAAAATCCTCAGGACCTGCTAATACGAATGGTGATGAAAATTCATTTTTTGGCCATGCAGCTGGCTATAGTAATACTGTTGGGGATTATAATTCTTTTTTCGGAAAATCAGCAGGAGGTTTCACTACTACGGGTTTTGATAATTCTTTCTTTGGTGTTTCTGCAGGTCTCACGAATGTCGGTGGAACACGAAATACGGTTATTGGTTACACTGCAGATGTTACATCCGCATCACTCACCAATGCGACTGCTATCGGGCATAATACAAAGGTGGATGCCGATAACAAAGTGCGTATCGGTGATATGTTTGTGGGATCAATTGGAGGACAGGTCAATTGGGTTGCCTCCAGCGATGGACGTATCAAGGAGAATATCCAGGAAAATGTAAGCGGCCTGGCATTTATCAAAGAGCTTCGTCCTGTCACGTATCACTTCAATACTGCAAAACAAAATGAATTGTTGGGAATCACTGATACCGCCAACTGGCTCCACAAGTACGATATCGAAAAGATCCAGTTTAGTGGATTTATTGCCCAGGAAGTTGAGGCTGCAGCTCAGCGGGTAGGTTATGATTTCAGTGGTGTGGATAAGAGCGGAGAGATCATGGGTCTTCGATATGCAGAGTTTACCGTTCCGCTGGTGAAAGCTATTCAGGAGCAACAACTAATCATAGAGGACCAACAAAAACAAATTGATGAACTAAAGAAACTTGTTAGCGAATTGGTAGTAATGAAGGACAATAAGCCGTAGACAATAAATTACACCTGCCAAATCCTGGTCCTTGCCCCGCCTGCAACCACAGGGGAGTCACATTGTTAACTTGACCTAAGTTTAACTAATTTGCGCCCCGCTTGCAATTTATGGACGAAAGAGATAAAAAACGGCAATCAGAACTGATCACGCAGGCGATGCCCTATTATCCCATTATTGAGCTGATAGACAAGGGGTTCGAGATTCCGCAGCTGAGTAAGAAGCGACGTATTTGGGCACTTTTGCCACATGACTATTACGACTCTGACAAAAGCTACCCGGTCCTCTATCTCCAGGATGCCCAGAATTTATTCGCGGATGATGCACCTTTTGGTAGCTGGGCTGTCGACCGACATCTTCAGGATATGGCTCGGGAAGCCTCCGGAGACGTGATTGTCATCGCAATCGACCATGGTGGCAAGGAACGGATCCAGGAATACAGCCCATATCATCACCGGAAATTTGGGGAAGGGCAGGGGAAGGATTACGCCAATTTCATCATCGAGACACTCAAGCCATATGTCGATAGTCATTACCGCTCCAAGCCACACCGTATTTATACAGGAATAGGAGGTAGCAGTATGGGTGGTCTGATTAGCGCATATATCGGTATAGTACATCCAAAGCACTTCTCAAAACTGATGATCTTCAGCCCGTCCTTTTGGTACTCGGATGAGATCTATTTCGATGCGTTCAAGTATAACTATACACTGCCGATGCGGATGTTTATCTATGCCGGCGAACAGGAGACGAAGTTCATGAGCCAGCATATTAATCAGTTTGCTGAAGCATTGTCACACGGTTTTTTTTCCAGCAAACTCACTACCTTTAATATTGTCATTGATCCCAACGGCCAGCACCAGGAGAAATATTGGGGAGATATCTTTCCGGCAGCCGTCAAATGGTTATTCTTTTCTGATAAAGACGAATAAAAAATGCGATTAATTACGCTTGCTTCCCCGGAGGAATTACTGGGGGCTGTAGATTTGTTATGCATTCCGGCTTCCAAAGAGATGCTTGATCTGCTGCATATAGAAGTTTTGTCTGCACTGATTCCTGCTGAAACGCTCCCTCCTGTTTCCGAAATACTTGCTAATAAAAAAAATAGTACTCTTCTCTTTTATGGTCAGTATAAAGGCCGTCGAGTGAAAGTATTGCTGATGATCGAATGCGAGAAATTGAATGAAGCAATTGTATACACCATCTGTAAGAAACTATCTATCCGGTCTAAAATTGAAAATGCAAATGCAACAGGTTTGCTGGTGCATCAACTGGCTACCCCTGATGTAGTACAATCTGCATTTACGGGATGGACCGCAGGGCAGTATGAAATCGGTTTGTATAAGAATGGCGATGATGACAATGGTGATGATGAGAATGGCCGAAGAAATGCAGGCAGTATCCATTCCTATATTCCACATGGTTTTACACAATATGCTGAAAATGGGATTACCATAGGCATGGTGCAGCATGAAGTCATGACGCTGGTCAATGTACCCGCAAGTCATAAATCTCCTGCTGCCCTGGGTCGCTGGGCGGAGAATAGTGGTGCAGAGTATAACTACAAGGTTAATGTTTTGACCAAGGATCAATTACTCCATCTTGGGATGCATGCACTACTTGCAGTCAATCGAGGCAGTGAGGATGATGCACATTGTATCGTCACACATTACGAACATCCTGAAGCTTCTAA
>JALYSC010000032.1:3315-9841 GCA_030855005.1 Bacteroidota bacterium
GGAAAGGTGTCATTTTTGATACCGGTGGGATCTCTATCAAAATGTCCAAGAACATGCACTACATGAAGAGTGACATGGCGGGAGCCGCTGCGGCATTAGGTGTGGTAGAAGCTTGTGCGCGGTTAGGTCTTAAAGTAAATGTCATGGCGATAACTCCCATGACAGATAATAGCATTGATAGTACATCGATTAAACCCGGTGATGTCATTTCGTCTTATGCAGGTAAATCCATTGAAGTGATTGACACAGATGCAGAAGGTCGTTTGATACTGGCTGATGCTTTGGCGTATGCGGTGAAAGAATACAAGCCTGATGTAATGATTGATATGGCTACACTGACAGGAAGTATAATAGCATCACTTGGTCCTCAGGCAGCAGGATTATTTACAAAGAATGATGAATTAGCTGCTGAACTATCGGCAGCCGGTAACATTTCAGGTGAACGAGTATGGCGCATGCCTATGTACGACGAATACCATGATGATATGCAAAGTGATATTGCAGATATTAAAAACTTAAGTGAAAAGCCTTACGCAGGAGCTACAACTGCAGCTAAATTTTTAGAATATTTCACCTCTGATCATCCTGCATGGGCGCATCTTGATATTGCAGGCATGGCATTCCAGGCCAATGGTTTTGGAAAAAGTTATTGTGCGACGGCTTATGGGGTAAGGTTGCTTGTGAAGTGGATCAGCCAGAATTAAAGCTTTAATAGTATGCGATACCTGGTTCTCCTCATCATCCTGCTCGCCATCAATTCGGGTTACAGCCAATGTAAATACGTTCGCAATCAGATCGATGAATTTGAAAAAATGCAGGTCACCATTACGAAAGATGTACAAGTGTGCTGGCCAACCTTTTTAGGAGGATATGTTAAATTTAGTCTGAGGAAAATTGGTGGTTACACCTCGCTTGGAGTAAGAGTGATCAGAAAGACCCAACATTGTTTTGATAGTGAAAGTGAGTTGCTGATCATGACCGATGATGGGGAAATTACCAGGCTTCCGTATATCGGTACTTTTGATTGCTCTAAACGTCTGAGTACATCATCTGATTTTCAGGAATCGTATTCAACATTTGAAATCACCGAAGATCAATTGCTTTTTTTAGAAAAAAAGAAGATGGTCAAAATAAGGTTATATGGTTCAGATGGATTAATGGAGTATAACATCGATACGAATAATTCTTCCAAAGAAAAAGGCCTCACCTATTTTATGGTCCATGCAAAATGTATCCTGGACATTTAGCCCTTATTGAATACGTGTGTAATTGGATCCTTCCCTGTCAACATACATTCAATCTGTTTTCCGTATTTTCAATCTCAATCCAATCAAGGTGAGATGAAAAAATACATAATTACATTTTCCGCGATTCTTATGATCCACGGTTTAATGTATGCACAGGACACAACGTCAACTGTGTTTGCACCAATAGGCGCAGTGTGGCATTACACGCCCTATGAAGACCTGGAGCCAACTGTTGGTTATCTCAAATTTAAAGTAATCAAGGATACATTTCTGCTCGGGTACGAGGCAAGACAAGTAGCACGCTTTATTTACAATTATAATATTGAAGAATTTGAACGACAACATGATCTTGATCAATATGTATCGACGATTGGTGCTAAGGTTTATTATAAAGTAGAAGATCAATTTTACCTGTTGTATGATTTTGGTGCTTCACCTGGGGATACAATTCATTCGCGCGTGGCGGACTTCCCGGTTTTTATGGGATGCTTTTCGCAATTTGAAAATGGACCTTTGGATTTTAGTTATATCGTTGATTCAACCATTGTGGTGCAGATAGATGGTCAGGCATTACGAAGACAATTTGTAAGCCCTCTGGATAATGTTACAGGTCAGAATTGGACCTTTTGGGAAGGGATCACCGATCGAATTGCTTATGCCAGGTCCGGAGGATATTGGTGGGGCCAGGGAGCAGGTTGCCTGTTAAGTGATGCCTATGGTTTTTTGAGATGTTATACGGACAATACGATTGTTTTTCATCCACCAAATGTGCCCTATGATTGTACGTTCACGAACGTAAATGAACTTAAGGACACAGACCTTGTGAAAATTTATCCGAATCCTGCTTCGGATTACATGGTCCTGCCGAAAGAGTCTGCCCATGTGCGGGTGTATGATATGATGGGTAAAATGATGCCTGTAGCTTTTGAAGAGCATTCACTGGATGTGAGTGGATTGCGGTCAGGGATGTATGTGTGTGTGTTTGAAAGTGGGGGAGAGATGTATAGAAGTATGTTTGTGAAAGCCTACTGAACCGACAGAGGTTCGACCCCTTCAGGGTCGGACTCCGCTGCGCGATCGTCACTACTAAGGGTTGCACCGTGGTTGCAGATATGAAACCCCTTCAGGGTTCAGGTATCTGTCTTCCCTATCGCACTGTATGCATGATATGGAACCCCTTCAATGTTCAGAGAACATTCACAGTCACTGCTCTCGGTACTATCACGTTCTCACGATCTCACATTCATGAGCTTCTGATTTAAAGTGTGAATAATGTTTTTGTCAACACAAACTAACACTCTGTGCAGAAGCTTTTAAATTGAAACATGTAGTCTCACACTTCTCACTTCTCTCACACTTCTCACACTTTTCTGTACCAAGTGCTGATCAGGGGATTAAGACAAAACACGTACCACAGTAACCACAACCGACTTAGATATAGGTGTATTACTCTCATCCGCAAAATGATTAATCGGTACCAGTACATTCATCTCAGGGAAATAGGCAGCCAGATTTTGACGCGGGATGTCATATGGGACTACATAGAATTTCTCTGCCCGTCGAAGGATACCATCATAGTTACTTTCAACATCAATCAAATCTAATTTTTGTAAACCATGATGCTTCATATCAGCCGGATTTATGAAGACGACCCGCCGCTCATTAAATACCCCACGATACCGGTCATGAAGTCCATAGATCGTAGTATTGAACTGATCATGAGATCGCAGGGTCATCATCATAAACTCGTCTTCTTTTAAATTATGTGCGGGTAGTGAACATACACTAAACTGCGCCCGACCTTGTGGAAGTGCAGTGAAAATACCTTCACGGACAGTGTTGGGCAAGTAAAAACCGGTTCCTTCCACACGTTCATTATAATTATTAAATCCGCTAATCACCCGACTTATGACATCACGAGTCGCGTGATAATCAGCTCCAAGGGACAGCCATTCAACATTCACTTTTTTTCCAAGTGTCGCATCTGCAATATGCGCAACGATCTCTGGTTCGCTCATTAATTCATCCGAAGCAGGTCGCAGATGTCCTTGTGATGTATGCACTTTCCCCATACTATTCTCAACAGTTACTTTCCGTTCTTCTCCATTTTTTACATCTTTTTCAGAACGACCTAATGTGGGAAGTACCAACGCAGTCTTTCCTGTAACGAGATGACTTCGATTCAATTTCGTGCTGATCTGGACAGTCAGTTCACAATTGCGCATGGCCTGCATTGTATAGTTTGTATCTGATGCGGCAGATACAAAGTTTCCTCCCAGGCCAATAAATACTTTTGCTTTTCCTTCATACATTGCCTGGATACAATGCACTGTATCAAGTCCGGCAGCAGTGGGAGCATCAAATCCAAATACATCCTTCAATGCCAGGTTAAGTTGTATGGAAGGATGATGCATTATTCCAACCGTACGATCACCCTGCACATTACTATGGCCACGAACCGGACACGCACCCGCACCTTTTTTTCCAATGGCACCTTTTAATAAAAGGAGATTGACACATTCTTTAATATTCTCGACCCCATTCTTATGTTGCGTCAAACCCATAGCCCAGCAGATGATGATCTTTGTGGCAGACGCCAATATTTCACAGGCTTCTTTTATCTGTGAAATGGATACACCCGATTGTATAGCCAATTGGTCCAAGTGATGCGAGCGCAGATCATTCATGAAATTTTCAAAACCAGCTGTTTTGGTTTTGATAAAATCATGATCAAAAACTTCATGGCCCTCATCTTCCATTTGGGCTAAGCCAAGCATGATGGCCTTCAGCAAGGTGACATCTTCATTTATTTTTACCTGGAGAAACAAGTCTGTGATGATGGTCCCTTTCGTAAAATAATCGGATGGATGTTGTGGATTTTTGAATCGTTTCAATCCTGCTTCTTCAATAGGATTGATTGTGATGATTTCGCCGCCATTGTTCTTACATTCCTGCAGGGCGGAAAGCATCCGGGGATGATTCGTACCAGGGTTCTGGCCAATCACGATAATCACTTCCGCCTCGTGAAGATCTTCGAGTATAACAGATCCTTTGCCAATACCCAGCGTCTGACTTAGTGCAACACCTGTGCTCTCATGACACATATTGGAACAGTCAGGCATATTGTTCGTTCCGTAGGCTCTAGCAAATAGTCCCCATAAGAATGCTGCTTCATTGCTCGATCTGCCTGAAGTATAAAAAATGGCTTCATTAGGTGTGCTTAGATGATTAAGATGAGAAGCAATAAGTTGATAAGATTCCCTCCAGCTAAGAGGTTCATAATGAGTAGCTCCGGGATGCAACACCATGGGATGCGTGAGTCGCCCGCTTTTCCCAATTTCATAATCAGACCAGGAGAGCATCTCTTCAATGGAATGCTGCGAGAAGAAAAAAGGATCAGCTCTTTTGTTGGTCGCTTCTTCTGCAACAGCTTTGGCCCCATTTTCGCAGTATTCAGCGAAGAGAGATCTTTTATCATCCGGATCGGGCCATGCACATCCAGGGCAATCAAATCCTTTTTCCTGATTTAATTGAGAAAGAGCTCTCATTGCTTTCCACGGACCCATTTGCCCAACAGCATGGGCAAGGGCAGTACGTACGCCTTTCAATCCGGCGGCATAATCCGGGACAGCAGTAAGCCTGATTTTTTTACCAACTGAACGCATGCATGAAAATAATTGTAGAGATGGTGTTAAAAGTAGGGAAAAGAAAAAGAGATCGATTAATTTTAACCCACACTCAAGGAGGGCTATGAAACGAAGGTCTTTGCTTATCGCAATGACATCCCTGATCATGTGCTTCAGTATACTGGCACACGAATTCTGGATTCAACCATCACGTACACGTGTACGTGTGGGCGAACGCATATCTCTTGAGACGCTCATTGGAGGTGGTTTCGCCGGTGAACACTGGAAAGGTAAAGGAAGCCGTATCACCAGCTATAAGCACCATTATAAAGATGATGTTCGGGATCTGCTGCTGGCTATAGAGCCGGGTGAAGCTATCGTTGATCTTCCGGATTTCATCCCACATGATGAAGGCACACACATGTTTACACTGAGCACCACGAGTGCATTTGTAGAAATGGATGCGGAAATATTTGAAGCGTTTCTCAAAGAAAACGGCTTAATGGATGCTCATGAATACCGGAATGCCAATAACCAGCATTTTGAGAAAGGCCGGGAAAAACATAGTCGTTGTGCCAAATTATTGATTCAGGCAGGAGCGGAAACTGACCAGACATATAAAAAGAAAGCTGATCTCGAACTTGAGATAATCCCGTTGGTGAATCCTTATGATTATGATATAGAAAGGGGTATCACTTTTAAAGTCCTTTATGAAGGTGAACCACTTGAAGGAACCATGGTGAAATGGTGGCATAAGGACGGAGATAATTTGGAAACGGACTTCCTTTATACAGATCATCGTGGAGAAGTTACGTTTAGTGCTGCCAAGCCTGGACTCTATATGATCAGCACTGTTCACATGATCCGGCTTCTCAATGACACTGCTGCTGACTGGCAATCCACGTGGAGCACGCTTGTCTTCGGTAATGAGTTTTAAGCATTGAGAGTGATTGTTGTGTTCAATAGATAAATCATGCAGTGTAGTTTAATTGTTGTGTTCGATGGAGAAGTCATGCAGTAGACTTTGATTGTTGTGTTCAACAGTGATTACATGGATACAGTGTTGAGAAAGTTTAGACATGCAATCTTCGATTGCTGTGTTTAGAAGGTTTAGAAATGCATTGGTGGTAGATTATTGTATTCGACAGATAATGCATTTTAACAGCCCATAGGTCTACATTTCTAAACTTTCTAAACTGGTTTTTTCCGAAGGAAACAATGCTCAACCTACTCAACACATCCTCGGAATGAGAAACAGACTCATCGCAACAGACTGTAGGACTTCATTTCTAAACTTTCTAAACTGGTTTTTTCCGAAGGAAACAATGCTAAACCTACTCAACACATCCTCGGAATGAGAAACAGACTCATCGCAACAGACTATAGGACTTCATTTCTAAACCTTCTAAACTGATTGTTTCCGAAGGAAACAATACTCAACCTTCTCAACACTTACTCGGAAATAAAATCAGGCTCATCGCAACTGACTGTAGAATCTTATTTTGTCGCTATATGACGAAGCGAATTGCATTAATTACATTGGTAGTAAAGGATTATGATGAAGCTATCAGCTTCTATATCGGCAAATTAAATTTTACCCTTGTAGAAGATACCCACATGAATCCAGAGAAAAGGTGGGTCGTTGTCTCTCCC
>JALYSC010000032.1:9851-12672 GCA_030855005.1 Bacteroidota bacterium
TGATAATTCGACGAATCTTCTATTAGCCAAAGCAGCCAACGGAGAGCAAAGTAGCCGTATAGGAAATCAGACAGGCGGACGTGTCTCCTTATTTCTTTATACTGATAATTTTGAAGATGATTTTGCTTCAATGCAACAGCAAGGAGTAGAGTTTGTCCGCGGGCCAGTAAAAGAACCCTATGGCATGGTCGCTGTCTTCAAAGATCTATACGGCAATCTATGGGATTTTATTCAACCGGTTTAACAGTCGATTATGATAATTGTATTCGACAGAGAAGTCATGCAGTAGACTTTGATTGTTGGATTCGACAGTGATTACATGGACACAGTGTTGAGAAAGTTTAGACATGCAATCTTCGATTGCTGTGTTTAGAGGGTGTAGAAATGCAGTGGAGATTGATTATTGTATTCGACAGAGAATTCATGCAATAGACTTTAATTATTGTGTTCGACTGTTTCTTAAAAAAGACACAGTGTTGAGAAAGTTTAGACATGCAATCTTCGATTGCTGTGTTTAGAGGGTTTAGAAATGCAGTTGTGGTAGATTATTGTGATCGACAGATAATGCATTTTAACAGCCCATAGGTCTACATTTCTAAACTTTCTAAACCGGTTGTTTCCGAAGGAAACAATGCTCAATCTTCTCAACACATCCTCAGAAGTAGAGACAGACTTATCGTAACAGACTGTTGATCCTGATTTCTAAACTTTCTAAACCTGTTGTTTCCGGAGGAAACAATGCTCAACCTTCTCAACACATCCTCAGAAGTAGAGACAGACTTATCGTAACAGACTGTTGATCCTGATTTCTAAACTTTCTAAACCTGTTTTTTCCGGAGGAAACAATGCTCAACCCTCTCAACACTTCCTCAGAAGCCGGGTAAACTCAAAGCAATAATCTATGACACTCATATACCACAAAGGGCCGGACAATTTTATATTTTGGAGCCTCTACCAACTAGATTTCCCTGTATGAAAGTATGTTTACTGCTCATTATCAGCCTTTTTCTCATTAATACATCACAAGGCCAGCCCTGGACGAAGAATTTGCCTGCCAATAAGTCCCCTCAGGAGATTAATTTTTTTGACTACCAACAGGCATTCAATGATTATTGGGATCCCTATAATGTCGTGCGCGGATTCTATGAGCTCAATGGCGTCAAGAAGAAAGCCGCAGGATGGAAACAGTTTAAACGCTGGGAACACGAAATGGAAAGCCTCATAGATAAAAAAACAGGCGCATTTCCAAAACAAACCGCAATAGAAATTGCAAAGCCATACATGACACGATCTCATGTTAATGCAAGTTGGACATCATTAGGTCCTGATAATTCGAGAGGAGGCTATGGTGGAATAGGTCGCATCAATTGCGTTGCCTTTCATCCAACAGATGTAAATACATACTGGGTTGGCGCTGCAGCAGGCGGACTCTGGATGACAACCGACAACGGCACCACATGGACATGCATGACCAATCAAAATGGTGTGCTGGCAGTAAGTGATATTGTTATCATGCCGGATTTCGATGTGTCGCATACCATTTATATAGCTACCGGCGATCGCGATGGATGGGATAACCGCAGTATCGGAGTTTTGAAATCTACAGACGGTGGATTTGTATGGAATCAAACGGATCTGAGTTTCAATATCAGTGAAGGGCAAATGGTTAATCGCCTGATCCAGGATCCCAATAATCTCACCACATTAATTGCAGCAACTACAAGAGGAGTTTTCAGGACAGTAGATGGAGGTGATAAATGGGATGAAGAATTGAATTCTATTGAGTTTATTGATATGGAATTTCATCCCGGCAATTTTAATATACTGTACGGCTCTACGAAAAGTGGAGATATTTATACTTCAATCAATTCAGGAAATGAATGGACGCAATCTTTTCATGATGATGAATCCGGACGTGTCGAACTAGCCGTTTCACCAAATCAACCAACATGGGTATATGCTTTAGCTTCAGGTGGTGACAGTGGACTGCGAGGTGTTTGGAAATCTGAAACCTCTGGTTCCACATTTGATCAGGTCTTTGACAGAAGCACTGCTAATCTGCTGACATGGGCTGTTGATGGTAATGATGGTGGTGGGCAAGGTTGGTATGATTTAAGTATGGCTGCATCTCCACTTGATGCGAATATATTATTGGTGGGAGGAGTGAATACGTGGCGCTCATTAGATGGTGGGGTAGGATGGTCTATTGTAAGTCATTGGGCTGGACAGGATGTACAGGAAGTACATGCTGATAAACACATGCTCAGGTTCAGGTCGAATGGTGATGTGTTTGAATGTAATGATGGTGGTATTTACCTGTCAGATAATTTTGGTTCATCATGGACGGATAAAACAAATGGTATTGCTATCAGTCAAATGTATAAGCTCGGTGTATCACAAACAGAATATGGAGATGTCATTACCGGATTACAGGATAATGGCTCAAAATTATGGAGTGGTAGTGAATGGTACGATGTGCGTGGTGGCGATGGTATGGAATGCCTGATTGATTACTCTGATGCCGATATCCAATATTCCACTTTGTATTACGGACGTATTGACAGGACGACTAATCACTGGAATAATGCAGAAGATATTTCTCCCCCTGATGCCGGCGATGGTGCGTGGGTCACTCCTTATATAATTGATCCTGAACTTCCGTCCACTTTGTATGCAGGTTACAATGAAGTTTGGAAGACAACTGATCGTGGGGACAACTGGTCGCAGATATCTGATTTAAGCGCTGGTCAATTACAACATCTTGCCATTGCACCTAACAATGCACAATATTTATGTGCGGCAACTTATAACAGAATTTATC
>JALYSC010000385.1 GCA_030855005.1 Bacteroidota bacterium
TCTCAACATCATGCTTGGGCAGTTGGGCGAAGATCAGCATGCAGGTCCCGGAGAACATTGGGTCAATCGTGAAGTCATCGATCATGCCTTCCGCTCCTATCCCCAGATCGTACGCAATACTGAAGCGCTACTTTATCACTGTCATGCCGAGCTACCCACCGGCAATGTGAATAACCGGCAGGTCTTCACCGGCACGGAAAGGGATGACTATCAACTGCTGATCAAACTCGCGCGTGAAGGTTGTCAGCGACGTTATGGTAAGACACATAAGAAAGCGTACGCGCGGATGGAGAGTGAACTCAAAGTCATCCGTCAACTCGGATTCGCTCCTTATTTTCTGATCACTTGGGATATCATCCGGTATGCGCAGACAGCGGGGTATCATCATGTAGGGCGTGGTAGCGGTGCTAATTCACTCGTTGCTTTCTGTCTTGGGATTACGGATGTCGATCCGCTGGAGCTCGATCTCTACTTTGAGCGTTTCATCAATCCACACCGCTCATCTCCTCCCGATTTTGATATTGATTTTTCATGGGACGAACGCGATGATGTCACCGACTATATTTTCAAACGCTATGGCCACCGGCATACAGCATTACTGGCAACCTACAATACATTCAAAGGACGCTCCATCATACGCGAACTTGGTAAGGTAGTCGGACTGCCCAAAGCTGATATCGATGCCATTGTGGAAGAGCCGCTCGCCAGCACAAAACATCATCCCTACGCCAAACATATATTCCGCTATGGAGAGATGATTGAGCGTTTTCCGAATTATCTCTCCATTCATGCCGGTGGCGTGCTTGTCTCCGAACGACCGTTGACTTATCATACCGCATTGCAGATGATGCCGAAAGGTTTTCCCATCTCTCATTTCGATATGTATCATGCAGAGGATCTTGGCTTTCATAAATATGATGTACTCAGTCAGCGAGGACTCGGTCATATCAAAGATGCCGTGAGTCTCGTACGCGCTAACCAGGGAAAAGCCGTTGACATCCATGATGTGGTGAAGATCAAGGAAGATCCAGGAGTTAAAGCCCAGCTATATTCCGGTCAATGCATTGGCTGTTTCTATATCGAATCACCAGCCATGCGCGGACTGTTGACTAAACTACATTGCGATAACTATGTGCATCTCGTCGCGGCCAGTTCCATTATACGTCCGGGTGTTGCTAAAAGTGGTATGATGCGTGAATACATCAGGCGTTTTCATGAGCCTGAAAAGGTTGAATATCTCCATCCCGTCTTTGAAGAGAATCTCGGAGAGACATTCGGCGTCATGGTATATCAGGAAGATGTGATGAAGATCGTGCATCACTTCGCCGGACTTGATCTGGATGAATCTGATGTGTTGCGCCGTATCATGACCGGCAAAAAAAAGTCATCTGATACGTTCCGGTTGTTGATGGAAAAATTCTGGCGCAACTGTCGCGAACGCGGATATTCTGAAGAGTTGATTACTGAGGTATGGAGACAGGTAGAGAGTTTTTCGGGGTATTCATTTTGTAAAGCGCACTCCGCAAGTTTTGCGGTAGAGAGTTTTCAGAGTTTGTATCTCAAGACATATTATCCGAAAGAATTTATGGTCGGTGTCATCAATAATTTCGGAGGCTTTTATTCGACTGAATATTATGTACATGAAGCGCGCATGTGCGGTGCACGCATCGAAGCACCCTGTATCAATCACAGCATCAATCTGACGACGATCTATGGTGACACCATTTATCTTGGTTTTATCCATATCCAGTCTCTTGAGCGAAGTGTATCACATCAGATCGTGGAGGAGCGTCTGCGCCAGGGTCCATATCTCAGCCTTGAAGATTTTGTGGGGCGTGTAGATATAGGACGCGAACAATTGGATACCCTTATCCGCATCGGTGCATTCCGTTTTACCAGTCGCACCAAATGCGAACTGATGTGGCAAAAATATGCCGTTCACAATCCACAGGCCCGACAGCCTGTGGGGCAACCCGTACTTTTTGGTAATAGTCAGCATGTCGATTATGCCCTGCCCTCACTGGAAGAGAGTTCTCTTGACCAGGCCTATGATGAGATTGAGTTGTTAGGCTTTCCGTTATGCAGTCCTTTTGATCTTTTAGAGCAAAGGCCTTCACAGACGATTGTACGCACCGGAGATCTCAATTCCTTAGTGGGGAGCAGGGTAGCCATGCTGGGCTATTATGTCACGCGTAAACCGGTCACCACTTCCAACGGCAAGCTGATGAGCTTCGGCACCTGGCTGGATGAAGAAGGAAAATATTTTGATACGACCCATTTTCCACCCTCACTCGAACGCTACCCCTTCCAGGGAAAAGGATTGTATCTCATACGAGGATTGGTCACGGAAGATTTTGATTTCGCCAGCCTGGAAGCAGAGTCCATGGAGAAACTGCCATACAGAAAGGATGAAAGATATTGACAAGAGTAAGTCAACTTAAATTTATTTTGCTTTTCATCAGGTTAGCTCACCTTTATAGTTAAAGTTAATCAGGGGGGATACAGCATGATATTCTTTAAGTATCTTCCGAGTGAAACTAATCAATCCGGTTACGTCTTTTGGCGTCGCTCTATAGATAGGATCGTCCACCCTCTAATTCTCGCCCTCTGTGAATAAAGGACTTCCATACTTGTATCTGCGATCTGCATTCTGCAGGAATACTATCAGTATTCACAGCACTTTTTTACTCTTAATTTCTGCCCACAAAATCAATAATTCCCCGTAAGTGGATTTACACAACGTGCCATTAGCGCCCCTGTATTTAATAGAAATCTTTTCTCATCAATCTCCTATTATTTATGAAAACCATCTTCCCTCTTATCCACGGAGTATGCTTTCGTGCTGCACGATTTATCCTGTTACTCCTCGTCTTCATGTGGTTGTCGATGCAGAGCATACAAGCACAATGCAACAATCCATCTCAATTTGGAACAGTGACGGCACCCTCTACCAATGTGCCCGTGACCATAACAACATGTGCCTTTGCAGGTGAATACAGTACCATCAACAGCGCAGTTGCCGGCCGTACCTATTTATTTAATGCAACCGGAGGTACAGGTAATTTTATTACCATTCGTCAGGGCACGCCGGGAGGTACTGTTCTCGGATTTGGTACAGCACCTATCTCAGTGGTGTGCACGGTCTCCGGCCCTCTTTACCTTCATTACAATACAAATGCAAGTTGCGGAACCGATGCTTCTTGCCATACGGGAACAGTTCAGTGTACATCATGCACTGGTGCTCCTGATCCATGCACTGCGATTGTTAACATTACCTGTGGTGCATCCGTTACATCTACACCTTCGGGATCAGGATTGTGGAGTCCCGGCAGTTGTGGATTTGCCACTCCCGGCCAGGAAAAAATATATTCATTTACACCCTCAACAACAGGAGTTCATTCTTTACAAGTCACTGCAGCGACAGGAGGGTATATAGATTATTTTTATAAGGCTGCTTCAGGTGGATGCAATGCGACAGGGTGGACATGTATTCTTGATATCCTTTCTCCAGGAACCTTTCCTATAGGGACACTTACTGCAGGCACCACGTATTATATCCTCCTTGATCCGGAAGGAACAGGTGCATACTCTCATACTTTTAATATCGTGTGCCCGGTATTTAATCCCTGTACCAGTATACCAACGATCACATGCGGTACTTCAGTCACAGCAACTCCAAGTGGAGCAGGCGTGTGGAGCCCTAGCA
>JALYSC010000386.1 GCA_030855005.1 Bacteroidota bacterium
CATAAAGTGAATCCCATCGATTTTGAAAATGCAGAAGGGAATCTGGGATATGCAAACGCAATCTTTGGATTTCTTGCGGATAAATTGCCAGTCAGCCGTCTCCAAAGGGATCTTACAGATAGTACGGTGCTGAGAAATATTGGAGTTCCTGTTGCACATACATACCTGGCATTATCGTCTATTGAAAAAGGATTAAAAAAAATATCAGCTCATGAAGTTAGAATTGCAGCTGACCTCGAAGACAACTGGACTGTACTTGCGGAAGCAATACAGACCATCCTCCGAAGAGAAGGTGTTGCCAATCCATATGAGATGCTAAAAGATCTGACCCGCGGTCAGCAAAAAATCACCCGCGATACTTTGCATGCCTTTATTCAACAATTAGATATTGATCAGAAAGTAAAATCAGAATTGTTGCAACTTACTCCTTCCGGATATACCGGAATGTAGTAATCATGCAAAAAAAGCGGCCATTTAATTGCTTTTTCCATCCATGTTCGTGGGTGTTGTTTCTTTGTCATTTCAAAAGTACAACCATCGGCGGCGCTGGGGAGATCCGCCCCAATGGACAGTGAACGACTCAATAGTATCTGCAATTAAACTCACCGACTAATTGAAGCGAGTCGGCGGATATTGGTATTCAATGAATGGAAGTTGTTGCTCTTTTCCGTGACGTAAACATTCTCCCAAAACCCCGCCAAAAGGGCCTGTGGCACTACTAGTAGTGCCACCAGGGCCTAACGGATTGATTGTCAGGGGCCCCGGATAGTTATCCACATACCGAAATCCCCGCAAAAAGGGTGCTGATATTATACCTCTCTTAGTATCTTTATTTACACCTTCGCCAACTCCATTTAATGAGAACACTTCGATATCATGATACAGGTTCTGATGTGTCATTTATGCAGGCGCTGCTAAGAGAAGCAGGCATTCAAACTCCGGAAAACGGACAATTTGATGCGGAAACAAGAGAAGCAATCAGGGCATTCCAACGTAAAAAATCACTTACACCAGATGCTATAGTTGGTAGGGATACGTGGAAACTTTTGTTGGAAGCCGGATACACGTTTTATCCCAAGGCAACGAATTTCTTTTTGCCGGATAAAGAGTTTGTGAGTGAAGTACATTTTAAAAAACAAATTATCCTGCATCATACTGCAGGAGGTCCGAGGCCTGACTTTACTATTGGCTGGTGGAAACAGGATACACAACGCGTTGCTACAGCTTTTGTAATTGGCCGTGAAACTGGTGATGAAAAAAATAAATTTGACGGGACTGTTTATCGCGCCTTTCCGGAGTATTTATGGGCATACCACCTCGGACTCAGTAAAAAGAATAGCTCGATTAATGCTGATCTGCGCAGTTCGCTGAATAAAACTTCCATAGGAATTGAAATCTGTTCTTATGGTCCTGTAATCAAACAGGCTGATGACACTTTTAAAACAGTTGTGAATAACAAGACAATTCCGGCGGATCAGATTACTGACGTTGGTACTCCATGGCGTGGTTATCAATATTTTCAAAAATATTCTACTGCGCAACTTGATGCCTGCAAAACTGTAATTATGTCAATGGCATATTACTTTCATATCCCTATTGAAGAAGTGAGTTATAACCGTGAATGGTTTGAAATCAATGCTAATGCGCTGAATGCTTCTCCGGGAATCTGGACACACGTTAATTATCGAAAAGACAAGACAGATTGTTTTCCGCAACCAGAACTCATCGAAATGCTCAATAGCCTGCATGAAGACTTCAAAACATTCACACCCGAATTAACTCCGTTTGAAATTTTTACTGACCGCGACATGGAAGAATTTACCGAGGAACAGGTAAAGAATTATTCGTTTGATTTAGATAAAGAATAAGCCGATTTGGGATTTCGGATTTGGGATGTTAAATCAGTTAATGCAAGAAAATGACAATAGTAATCGTAGCAATTGGATTGCCTAAGCGTCGAGACATTGCTTGATTTGAGGTCACTATTTTTTACTTTTTATCTTTTGTCTTTTAGTTTAATCCATCTCCATCACCCTACCCTTCTCCACCTTATACACCCTTCCCGGAAAACGTTCAATAAGTGTGACGTTATGGGTTGCCATCAGGATCGCAGTATGATATTCGACAGCGAGTTTGCGAATGAGCTGAAGTATGGAATCGGCTGTTTCTGGATCGAGGTGACCGGTTGGTTCATCCGCCAAAAGGATCTTGGGTTTGTTCAGGACAGCACGGGCGATAACTGCTCTTTGCTGTTCACCTCCTGACAGTTGGTGCACAGGCCTTTTGATCTGATCGGTCAATTGGACATCAGAACACACTTCAGAAATTATCCTATCCTGGTCTGCCTTAACAGTGGTACCGGTGGCATCGAGGACAAAGCGTAAATTTTCATCCACTGACCACTGAGGGAAAAGCTGAAAATCCTGGAAAACCATTCCTACTCTTCGTCGTAAAGTAGGGATTGAAGCAGGCTGAATATTAACCAATGGAATATCTGCCACCTGGCCGTCTCCTTCTCTCAGAGGCAGGTCGCCCCATAAAGTCCGCATAAGGGAGCTTTTACCGCTACCTGTCTTGCCGATCAGGTACACAAATTCGGCCTGGCTGACCGAAAGGTTGACATCGCTTAGGACTTTGACCCCTTCCTGGTAAATTCCTGCATTTTTTAAGCTAACAACTTCTTTCATAGTGATTTATGAGACACTTTTCATATAGTTAAATCGTTTCAATTATGGCAATTGATAACGGCTATTTTGCTGTAAATTTGCACAAAGATTTAGTACCAGGGGAAAACCCCATAAATCAGACAGATACGAGATGAAAGTTATGCCTCTTATTATCATCGCACTCATGGGAGCCGGCATCATAATGCTCATTTCAGCTTCCAAGGATATGAGCACCTACAGCTCTTTCGCCTCGGTACGCAAATCCGGAGAAGCCGCCAAAGTGGTCGGTGTTCTTTCCAAGGATAAAGCGATGTACTACGATGCTGAAAAAGATGCCAACCTATTCACCTTCTTTATGAAAGACCAGGAAGGCGAAGAACACAAAGTCACTCTTCACGCCGCCAAGCCACAGGATTTTGAACTCAGTGAACAAATTGTTGCTACGGGGTCATTTGAAAATGGTGAATTTGTGGCCTCAAGCATTCTGATGAAATGCCCTTCGAAATATAAAAACGAAGAGGTATTTGCCAGAAGCAATATGTAATCATCCATGCAGGACATAGAATATATTGGAGAGCATCTCCTCCCGGGCCAGTTAGGCCATTTTTTCGTTTTATCTGCACTTGTAACAGCTCTCCTTTGCATTCTCTCATTTCGTAAAGCGACACTTGCACCTGCAGATCAATCATGGCTAAAACTTAGCCGGATCGCGTGGATCTTTCATGCCATCTCAGTTTTATCTGTTATTGGCATGATCTTCTTCATGATGCTCAGCCAATTCTATGAGTATCGTTATGTCTGGGATCATGTATCTGACGATCTGCCCTTAAAATATATTTTCTCAGCTTTTTGGGAAGGACAGGAAGGAAGCTTTTTGCTCTGGATGTTTTGGCATGTTGTGTTAGGCAGCGTTGTCATTCTTACAGCTAAAAAATGGGAACCAGGTGTGATGACCTGGGTTAGCGGCGTGCAATTGATACTGGCATCAATGATTGCCGGCGGTTATTTTGCTGATGATTTTAGAATGGGTAGCAG
>JALYSC010000387.1:0-1287 GCA_030855005.1 Bacteroidota bacterium
CGCTTAGTACATAAAGTACGATGACCACGGCGGCTTCCGGATACTGCCCTAAATAAAAAGCAGCAACTACTGCAATCGTCATCAATAAGGTGATGCTGCTAAATTTGAGCCGGACAAGCGCTTTCAGTCCTTCCCACAGGACCCCATATCCAATCAGTAAAATAAATCCTGCAAAGACAAATGGCGCATACGGCAAGGGAATATTAATATCCAGGATAGAAAGGATCTCCAGCGCTACCACAGTTATGACTGAAGCCAGCAGAAAGAGGAATTTCTTATCCTGGAAAGGCAGTTTCATGCTTAGCTTTGAATGATGTAATTTTTTAATGGCATTACTCAGCGCTGGTATGAGCTTTGAACAGAATGGTTGAGTGAGCCATGCGGGAAATATACATGTATTTATAGTGTTTAAAATTTTATACTTTTAATTTTATGAAATACCTTCTACCTCTTCTTCTTCTCTTAGTAAGTTCAATCTCGAACGCTCAATACAATCTTTCTCCAATCATCTGCGGAAATGAAATCCTTTCTGACATGATGCGGACATACTATCCGGAATGGGAGCGTGCCATTGACCAGACTTTTGAAGAAGCAAAAGCCAGTTCAGGAATAAGAAGTGATGAACCTCTTACAATCAAAGTAGTTTTTCACGTGGTTTGGAATCAGCCTGAGGAAAATCTTCACGATAGTATCATCCTGAATCAACTCATGGTCCTCAACGAGGATTATAACCGTCTCAATGCTGATACTGTAAATCTTCGCCCCATCTTTGAGAATGAAGCAGGAAAAGCGAATATTCATTTTGAATTGGAATCCATTATTAGAGTGCAGACGGATGAATTATTTGCAGTCGATCTCTTTGGCGGCACTTTAATACCTGAAGTAAAGCATTCGCAAGGTGGTAGTGATGCATGGAATACAACCAACTATCTCAATATATGGATTTGCAAAATTCAGCCTCTTGAAATCTTCGGCATGGAAGTAGGTCAAATATTAGGGTTTGCTTTTCCGCCGTCCGGACTGGACCACTGGCCGGATGGTTCTTCTGCTCCGCTGCCGGAAGAGGATGGTGTAGTGTTGGATTACAGGATCATCGGCCGAAATAATTCAAATTTCATTCTCATACCTGATGGCTCAGGAGATGAACTGACTGTGCGCGGTAGATCTGCTTCGCACGAAATAGGGCATTACCTGGGCTTACGCCACATTTGGGGCGATGGAGGTGTTTTCGGGCCGAATGATTGTCAGCAAAGTGACGGCATTGATGATACCCCTTTTGCAGATTCG
>JALYSC010000387.1:1297-3688 GCA_030855005.1 Bacteroidota bacterium
GCTTTTGATTGTGACAAGACAAAGAATAGTTGCCCGCAGGTTGAAGAACATTATAAGGAAAATATCCCTGACATGGTGGAAAACTATATGGATTATGCAAGTGAGGACTGCATGAATATGTTTACGCATGGACAGACCTCCCTGATGCGAAATGTATTGACGGGACCGCGAAGTGGATTGATTGAAGCTGTATCCGCAGTTACACAGGCTCCGAATCTATATGATCTGAACATTTATCCTAATCCTTCAAATGGGATCATTACCATTCCGCTTGTTGGCATTCAAAGTGATTTGCGCATTAATCTTTATGACATAAATGGCAAACTTACTTTTATGAAAATGGAAAAGGAACATCTTGCTTCTTTAGATCAAATCACAATAAATGTTGGAGGCTTTGCACCGGGTATTTATATTGTCGAAGTGATGACTGATGATAAAGTGGGCATAGGTAAAGTGATCATTTGGTAATCGCTTGATTTCATATAACTGATAATCCGTTTACTACCTTCCGCGTATTGATAAACCACAGTTACTTCTTAGAGTGCATAGAGAACATGAGGTGGAATGGATGTGTAGCACGGTAGCTTATTTTAAGCATATGAGACGAACCTGGAGACGCCTTGCAGGTATGCGAAAACATCCTGCTAAGGGTAATTTCATAGTTCTATTCATCCTGCGTGCCGGATTTTGAATGAAAAAGTATCATTCAATGGGTCGGATTTATTCAATGATCTTATTTGTTTCCGGATTTTTCTGTTTTAGCCGTTTACTTCCGTTTACCAAACGAATCGATTCAAGGAAAGTCGATATTTTTAAAAAAAAATGTCTAAAGAAGTTCGGATCTCGGCGGAATTGCGTGGTGAAAGGATGTATATGGTGGTGCGTTTTTCGTATGATCCTTCTCTTGTCAACATCGTACGAACTGTAAGTGGAGGCCAATTTAGCCGGATGGAAAAATATTGGTATTTCCCTATCCGGACTGCATCCTTTGATGCATTGAAAAATGCATTTCAAACTTTGCCGGGCATTATACTCATCATAGATGAAAATCTTTCGCGATATGGAGTGGTGGGAAGTGGAGGTATGGATGCATTGTCACAGGATCATGTCAAGGGGCTTGATGATCTGGTCAGCTGGATGACATCAAAACGCTATAGTTCACAGACTATTCAAACATACACTGGCGTATTGAAATTGTTTTTTCAATATTTTAATACAAAGCCTGTTGCAGAGATTACCGCCACAGATGTCATTGAATACAATAACAAATATATCCTGGCAAAGAATTATTCTTCTTCCTATCAAAATCAATTGGTCAATGCTCTTAAAATATATTATAAGATAGTCGAACAGACTGACATGGAGATCGAGCTACTCCATCGTCCCCGGAAGGAACGCCTGCTTCCGAACGTGTTGAGCCAGGATGAAGTACGAAGACTTTTGACTGTCTCCTCAAATGTCAAGCACAGGGCTATGTTGTCCCTGATTTATTCTTGTGGGTTGCGACGAGGTGAGCTGCTGGCATTAAAAATCCAGGATATAGATTCTGGTCGTCAATTATTGCATATCCATCAGGCAAAAGGCAAGAAGGACCGGGTGGTTCCGTTATCCATAAAGATTATCCAATTGTTGAGGGAATACTATGCATCCCATCATCCGGTCCAATGGTTATTTGAAGGCATACAAAAAGGGGAGCGTTATAGTGAGAAAAGCCTGGAGAGTGTGTTAAAGCAGGCGGTACGTAAGGCAGGGATCAAAAAACCTGTCAGTTTGCACTGGTTGCGGCATAGTTATGCGACGCATTTACTGGAAGCGGGTACGGATCTACGGTATATCCAGGTATTATTAGGTCATAACAGTAGTCGTACGACAGAGATCTATACACACGTGAGTACACTGCACCTGCAGCAGATCCGGAGTCCGTTTGATTCGCTGGGGATATGAAGAGTTTGGTATATTCGCTAAACCCTGACGAAATCAGGCTTATCCTACGAAAAGGTGTTGGATAAGCCTGAAAACGTCAGGGTTATAAACAAGTTAGCTGCAACATGATGACAACAAAAACATTTAAATTCACTTATGTCTGCTTCTTAGACATATTAGGGTTTTCCGACTTGGTTGATAATAACTCTCACAGACAGTTAATAAAAATATATTCTCAACTCTTGCAAAAAACAGTTGATCATACTGTTAATCTCTGGACAGAAGAAAAGTTTAAAGATTTCAGTGTAGACTCTGAAATTAATTCAGTTGTAGTATCGGATAGTATTGTGCTTTGGACCAACGATATTGGAATAGGTTCTTTCCTTAAAATGGTAATTACAGTCCATCAATTATTGTATCAAACCATGCACTTTGGTATTCCTTTAAGGGGCGCTATAAGCGCTGGTC
>JALYSC010000033.1 GCA_030855005.1 Bacteroidota bacterium
GCCCAATATAGCACAGCCATTGGTTACAACGCAACTTCAAATTCCTCTTTTAAAGTTCGCATCGGCAATGCCAACGTAAATGCAGTAGAAGGTCAGGTGGGCTATTCCTGGCCTTCGGATGGAAGGTTTAAAGAAAATGTAAAGGAAGATGTATTAGGATTGGACTTTATTCTAAAGCTGGATCCTGTTTCTTATAATTTCAACAGATTGAAATTTGCTCAATTTATTAAAGAACATATTACACCAGACAGTGAAAAATTATTAGTGGAGCAATCACAAAATCGATCAGTAGGTTTCATTGCACAGGATGTAGAAAAAGTTCTTCATGATATAGGTTTCACTTCCTTTGATGCCGTGCATGCTCCAACAAACGAAAATGATAATTATAGCATGGGGTATGCTGAATTTGTCGTTCCACTGGTTAAAGCTGTACAAGAGTTGTCCGCTATCAATGATCAGCAAAATAAAATCATTGAAACGCTTCAATCCGAAAATAAAATGCTCTTCAGTAGGCTGGAAGAATTAGAAGCCCTTATCAAGCCCAAGAAATGAAAAATATTTTTTTATAAATGAACACGCTCTTCATATGCATTGCGGGCCTGGAGAAAAACAAATAAGATCTAAAATTCTATCTGACCGAGTAACTTTAGACTGTGCGCCATCCCATCCTCATCTTATTCCTGCTTTGGAATAGCACCCTATCTGCACAATTAAATGGCCAGTATGCTTTTAAGCACATTGATGCTTCAGATGGCTTGCTCTACCCTAGCTTACGAGGCATCGGCCAGGATGCACGGGGATTTATTTGGATCCTGACCTTAAACGGGCTTCAGCGATATGATGGTTCGAGATTTGTGAATTATCCGCAAGTCATCGGTCAATCTTCGCTGGGAGTGATGCACAACAGTGAATTATATGTGGATACAGTAGATCAGCAAATCTGGGTGATCAAGGGAAAGAATATAGTAGCACTCGATTTGAATAACAATAAGCTGCAAACCATTCACTTCACTGATTTAATTAAAAAGAATACTGCTGGTGGCGCATTTTATTTCGACGCTACGAACTCACCCTATTGGATAGACGAGCACGGAATCATCCTCTATGATCGGGATACTTCGAAAGTCAATGGTCACTTTATCAATTTTCACCCGGATCAACAAGGGATAGGAAAATATTTAATTCATGACCCAGTCACAGGAAATTTTTGGATGAGTCATTTCTATGTATTATCCCTTGCCGATGTCAAAACGAAAAGGATCCATTCTTCGGATGAGTCAAATCCACCGGATGATCTATTACTTCAATTGCATCAGCTATTTGGAAAAGAAGGTCGGTTTAGATACATCATGCTGGATAGCAAACGCAATATGTGGATTTCAACCTGGACCCCGTTTTTCTATAAGTATAACCTGGACACGCATGTCCTGAAGACGTATTCACTAAAGAACATCAAAGAGAAGGAAAAAGGAATGGCCAGTGGCGATTTGACTTTGCAGATCAATGCGTTATATGAAGACCGGCAAAAAAATATTTGGATGGCTACAGATTATGCCGGCTTGTTACGATACAATGAAAGAGCGGATGATTTTGATTTTATCACTTCGGATGAAAGAATAGCGAATGGGCTTAAATATAACTATAGCATCTACTCGATCTTCCAGGATAGGGAAGATAATATATGGTTAGGGACTGATTGGGGAATCAGCCTGTTTAATCCATACAAAAATTATGTCCAAACGATTCGCCATATCGATGGGGAAGAGCAGTCCATTCCACAAAAGGACATTAACGATGTAGTGGAAACTTCGACTGGAGAGATTTTAATTGCCACATGGGGAGGTGGCATATCCATCTACGATCACGAATTGAAATTTATCCGCAATGTGACATTAAATGGACCCAATGCATGTAATCTCGTCTGGTGTTTTGTCAAGAGGGATGATGGGATCATTTGGGCCGGCGCACAAGATGGGTATATTCATGAATATGATCCAATGCGGCAAACTTTTCACACCATTCAACCAGCGGAAACTGGGCATTCCACCATCCTCTGCATGCAAAAGGATGATCAAGGAAATATCCTGATAGGTTTGAACAATGGGCAAATTACTTTTTGGAAAAAGACAGAAAATAAATTTTATGCCTTCAATACCTTGCCATCGGACAACTCGCTTATGTTAGCCAGTGTGAATGACATTTTTGTAGATGCTTCAGGTCATGATTGGGTCACATCAGCTTCAGGCCTGTATGAATTTGATCCGCTGAATCATCGTTATATCCATCACTATTTGCCTGACACGATCAATGAAGATAAAGGGATGAACCTCCAGGGAATCGATGCGTTGAATGATTCTGTTCTCATGATCGGTACCGTGTATAAAGGAGTTTACGGTTTTAATCTAAGGACGCATTCCTTCTCAAATCTTTTCACAGATCTTATACCGAATAAGACTTCGGTTTTTGCCATTAAAAAGGATCATTCGGGAAATATTTGGTTTTCGACCAATTCGGGTTTGATGAAAATAAATAATTCCTTGTCCCAGGTCACCCAATTTGATGTAGATCGGTTGGCTATGCATGCCGCTTTCGGGTCCAATCGATTTTATGAAATGAAGGATAACCGATGGTTAACCACGACTCCTGCTGAACTGATATGTTTCGATCCGCAACAACTTGCACTTGAGACTTCAGATCATGATCTGATTCAAATCGGCGGATTCAAAGTATTTCAAAAAGATATCTACATTGATTCCTTTATCCAACAGCAAAAGCCCTTGATCTTTCCTTATGATCAAAATTTCTTTTCTATTGAATTTACTTCCTTTCATTTTTTAGATTGGCGTCACACACAGTATTATTATCGTCTTACCACGATCAATGAAGACTGGATAAAGGCAGACGATAAGTTGCAAGCGGATTATACCGACCTCCATCCAGGAAAATATGTATTCGAAGTCAAAGCGGAACAAGGAAATGGATTTTCCGGGATTACTTCCTTCGCTTTGGTCATCCTACCTCCCTGGTGGAAGACATGGTGGTTTCGAATAGCTTCGCTGCTGATTATTATTTCGACTGTTTATTGGGTGATCCGTAAACGTATTGATGTCATCCGACAACAATCGGAATTGAAACAACGCATTGCGGAAACAGAAATGATGGCCTTACGTGCCCAGATGAATCCTCATTTTATTTTTAATTGTCTCAATTCTATCGATAACCTGATTCAAACCGATCAAAAAGAAAAAGCTACTGACTACCTCGCTAAATTTGCACAATTGATCAGAGCCATTTTGGAAAACTCAAAATCAAATGTGATTTTATGTTGGAAAGATCTGGAAGCGCTGAATCTCTATCTTGACATGGAATCACTTCGGTGGGATGATAAAATCAAATGCCAGTTTGACATTGATCCTCAAATTCTGAATGGAGATTTTAAAGTGCCCCCAATGGTGATTCAGCCCTTCGTCGAAAATGCTATTCACCATGGACTCCTCAACAAATTGGAGGCAGATAAAAAATTAAATATATCCGTTTGGCTGGAAGAGCCGTGCATCCGGTATTCAATTCGAGACAATGGAGTGGGGCGCCAACAGGCAGCCGCATATAAAAAGATGAATATGCTATCTAAGCAATCCTACGGTATACAGATGACGCAGGAAAGGATCCGATTGTTTAATCAGGAGCATGGTCATGAAATCAAAATCACTGACTTGTTCGACGATCAACAGAAAGCGAACGGAACGCTCGTTGATATTTGGCTCACCACACAACCGATGTCCTCATGAAAAAACTAAGTGTGATCCTCATTGATGATGAAAGCAGTAGTCGTAATGCTTTGCGGCAGAAACTGCAGACCCATTGCCCTGATTTGGAGATTGTGAAAGAATGTGAAAATGGCGAAGAAGGTATTCTGGCTATTGAATTGGAAAAGCCGGATATCGTTTTTCTCGATGTAGAAATGCCACGCATGAATGGATTTGTTATGCTTCAGCGACTCTTGCATCGTGACTTTGAACTCATTTTTACGACGGCATATGAGCATTACGCGGTCCAGGCCATCCGCGTCAGTGCACTTGATTACCTTGTGAAACCAATCGAAATTAAATCCCTGGTAGAGGCCGTTGATCGAGCTCGGGAACGAAGACGAGGCGATGTACACAATCAACGCATTGAAAATTTATTATCCAATCTTGTCAACGAGAAAGACCGAAATAATCGGTTGGCCGTTGCTTCCCTGGAAGGTCTTCAGTTTGTGTTGATGGATGATATTATTTATCTCGAAGCAGAAAGCAATTACACTTCGATCTATCTGCAATCTGATCCCCGGATCATCGTTTCCAAGGTCCTCAAGGATTTTGAAGAATTACTGCCTTCTAATAAGTTTATTCGGATCCACCATTCCCATATCATCAACTTGAATCACTTGCGTAAATATTTAAAAGGTGAAGGAGGCCAGGTCGAAATGAGCAATGGAAAAATGCTCGATATCTCCCGGAGAAAAAAAGAGGAGTTTATCAGGGCGATTGGGAATTGATTACCGATTTTCCCCTTCTTCCCTTCTTCCCATGCTCCTGTGATCCCGTGCTCCTGTGATCCCGTGCTCCTGTGATCCTGTGCTCCCTCTTAATCCTCAATAAACAACGCCGAAATCGACCTGTGCTCATGCGTATTCCGAATCGCATGCGCAAACAACTTGGCTGAGGATAACACCTTGATCTTTGGTGAACTACGTCTGAGCGGCAACGTATCCGTTACGATTAATTCGCTAAGGTGAGAAGCTTCAATATTTTCATATGCCTTGCCAGACAGGACAGGATGCGTACAGATTGCGCGGACACTTCGGGCGCCTTTTTGAACAAGGGCATCAGCCGCTTTGCAAAGCGTCCCTGCAGTATCTGCAAGGTCATCCACCAGGATCACATCTCTTCCCTGGACATCACCAATCACAGTCATGCCCGCTATTTCATTGGCGCGGCGGCGGTATTTGTCGCAAATAACCAGGTCACATTTAAAGTGATTGGCATAGTTACGGGCACGTTTGACACCACCTACATCGGGCGCTGCGAATACGGTTGTTTCTTTATCTAGACCCTCCAGGTACGGGACGAAGATGGCATTGCTCTTTAGGTGGTCCACAGGAATATCGAAGAATCCCTGGATCTGATCAGCATGCAATTCCATCGTCATGATGCGGTTAGCGCCGGCGGCCTCCAGGAGATTAGCGATCATTTTAGCTGAAATCGGCACACGTGGTTTGTCTTTCCGGTCCTGACGGGCATACCCAAAGTAAGGGATGACAGCCGTGATATAGTCCGCAGACGCTCTCTTGGCAGTATCGATTAAGAGCAAGAGTTCCAGCAGATTGTCAGCAGGTGCGGCTGTAGACTGAATAAAGAAAGTATATGAGCCTCTTACAGATTCTTCGATCGTGGGTTGCATTTCCCCGTCGCTAAACCTGAGCAATTCATATTTACCGAGTGAGTATCCATAATAATCGGCTATTTTCTCCGCCAGGTACCTCGAATACTGGCCACTAAAGAGTTTAACTTCCACGTTCGTCAGATTGGTAAGGGCGCAAAATTAATCGAATTTATTCCATCCATAGGGTCACCTTTCTACCTCTGCATTGTCACCAGTAAACTTTTTGTCGGGAAAATTCGTAAAAGGGGGATAACTGAAGCTGAGCTGATTACTTTCGTAAATAGCGGCTTTGCGTTAAATACATCTTCGCCCGAAAGCATTTCTTATGACTGATATCATACAATGGTGGAATACGCTCTCCTCACCACACCAGGTGTTTTGGTTTATTACAATCATTTTTAGTGTTCTTTTTCTTATCCAGTTGATTCTCCTTCTGATTGGCTTTGATTCGGATGCAGACCTGGATCATCCCGGCGATGGCATCCAGATAGAACATGAATTTTCTGCATTATCGATCCGAAGCATCATCGCATTTTTTACTTTTTTCGGATGGACCGGCGTATTGACACTCAATAACCAGATCAGCCTTTGGATGGCGGTGATACTCTCTGTGGCAGCAGGTTCAACAGCTATGTTTATAGTTGCTTACCTGATGTTTAAATTTTCACAACTCGAACAATCGGGTACACTCAATTTGTATAATGCACTCGATCAGACCGGAGAAGTTTATCTTTCGATTCCCGGTTTTGAAAAAGGGCAGGGGAAAGTGCACTTAAATGTAGATGGACGTGTTAGGGAAATAGATGCGATTACGGATGGAGATACTTTAAAAACAGGATCCACGATTAAAGTAACAGGTATCATGGATGGCAATGTTCTTAAAGTTGTATCCATGGAATTACCTGAAATGAAGAAATTATAATGGGACATTTTTAATTCATTGAGTTGAAAAGTTCTTTATATTATTTATAAAAATAAAAACCAACTGATATGGACCTTACCGGCTCATTTGTCACTATCGTCGCTGGCTTGATTGGCCTCGTCTTCATTATGTTATTGTGGTTTATTTCCCGCTACAAACGGTGCCCTTCTGATAAAATATTGGTCATCTATGGAAAAACAGATGCTGGCAAATCTGCCAAATGTCTTGCTGGTGGTGCGGCATTTGTGTGGCCCGTAATCCAGGCACATGAATTTCTTGATCTCACGCCGATCAGTATTGATGTGGATTTGAGGAGTGCATTATCACGTCAAAATATTCGGGTAAATGTTCCTTCACGCTTTACTGTGGCTGTCAGCAATGAGCCTGGCGTCATGGAAATAGCTGCTGAGCGATTGCTTCGCAAATCCACGGAAGAGATTCGGGAGACTGCGAAAGACATCATCTTCGGACAATTGCGTCTCGTTGTTGCCACGATGGATATCGAAGAAATCAATTCAGATAGGGATAAATTCCTTACGTATGTAAGTTCGAATGTGGGTACCGAATTACGCAAGATCGGTCTGATGCTGATCAACGTAAACGTAACGGACATTCAGGATGAAAGCGGATATATTGAAGCACTGGGGAAAAATGCAGCTGCCAAAGCAATCAACGATGCAAAGCAAAGTGTTGCTGAAAAAAATAGGGATGGTAGTATTGGTGAAGCGAATGCAAATAAAGAGAAAAGAGTTTCTGTTAGTTTAGCAGATGCTGTTGCGAAAGTAGGGGAGGCCGATGCTGAAGCAAATGCAATCAATGGAGAAAACCTTGCACGCATCAAGATGGCGGTTTCAAATGCGGAACGCCGTCAGAAAGAAGCAGAAGCTTTGCGTGGTGCAACTGCTACGGAAAAGATCCAGGCAGCAAAATCCCTACAGGAATCCTACCTCGCAGAAAAGGATGCAGAACTAGCACGTGCCGATCGTGAACGTGCATCAAAAGAAGCTGACATCATTGTAAAATCAGAAATTGCGAAACGGATGATCGAAATTGATGCCGAAGCTGAAGCAGAACGTACCCGGATTATCGCGAAAGGTGAAGCCGATGCTGTCTTTATGAGAAAAGAAGCAGAAGCAAAAGGTATGTATGAAGTCCTGCAAAAACAAGCTGATGGTTTTGATGAAGTTGTAAAGGCGGCTGGAGGAAATCCACGTGACGCAGTGCTCATGCTCATTGCAGACAAGCTCCCAGAATTATTGAAGATCCAGGTGGAAGCCATCAAAAATATTAAGATCGATAAAGTCACTGTATGGGAAGGTGGCGGTGATGCTGGAAATGGAAGTAATACTTCGAAATTTATTTCTGGTATGTACAAGTCCATCCCACCACTCAGTGAGCTCTTCAATATGGCAGGTATGGAACTTCCCGGCTACCTCGGAAAAGAAAAACAGGACCCCGAACAAAATGGTAACGGCGATCAGAATGTCAAGCACCTGGACAAGGGCGACTCCGTCAAATCGTGAATCGCTTGCACTGAGCCATGTCGAAGTATGAATCGTGAGTATTAGTTATTGATAATTGCTATTACTCTCTGCGATCTCTGCGCCTCTGCGTGAGATTTTTTTGCAATTTTCCTCTGCGATCTCTGCGCCTCTGCGTGAGATTTATTTATTTTTTTCTTTGCGAGCTTTGCCTAATTGCGCGACTCCTTCTTTGTGATGCCTTTTACGCAGATGACGCAGAATTATTTAAAAATGAATTTCGCAAATTTGGTTTCGATTCACACTTCGACTCCGCTCAGTGCAGGCAACTCACACTTCGACTCCGCTCAGTGCAAGCAACTCACGGCTCCACTTTAAAATCTGAGATGCTTCACCGTCAACTTCTCGTGTATCAATTGCCTCAATGAATCAATACCAATATCAAGATGATTAGCAGCAAAATTTCCTGTGACTGCTTTATCACTGTGAGAGGTCTTGACGCCTTCCGGCACCATTGGCATATCTGATACAAGTAAGAGTGCCCCTGTAGGAATACCATTGTGAAAACCTACACTAAACAATGTAGCCGTCTCCATATCAATAGCAAGTGCGCGTATACGATTGAGATATTTTTTAAACTTTAGGTCAAACTCCCACACCCGGCGGTTGGTTGTATATACGGTTCCTGTCCAGTAATCTTTCGCATAATCACGGATGGTTGTGGAAATAGCTTTTTGTAATGCAAACGATGGCAGTGATGGAACTTCCGTAGGAAAATAATCATGCGAAGTTCCTTCTCCACGTATGGCAGCAATGGGTAAAATCAGATCGCCAACATTATTTTTTTTCTGCTTGAGCCCTCCACATTTTCCTAAAAACAAACACGCCTTCGGTTTAACTGCCGTAAGCAAATCCATGATGGTAGCTGCATTCGCACTGCCCATTCCAAAATTGATAATTGTAATATGCTCCGCAGATGCACACTGCATGGACAACCCTTTACCATAAATATCCACACCAAATTTTTCTGCAAACACATCCACATAATGCGAAAAATTCACCAGCAGAATATAATCTTCAAACTTGTCCAATGACATCCCCGTATATCTCGGGAGCCAATTGTTTACGATATCTGATTTTGTCTTCATACTTTTTTTAAGAACGTAAGAACGTGAGAACATGAGAACGTGAGAGCGTGAGAACGAAATATTTCGACACCTCTTGACGATTCACGATTGACCACTCACCACTCACCACTCACCACTCACCACTTACCACTTACCACTCACGATTGACGATTCACTATTGACAACTCACCACTCACGATTCACGACTGACACCTGACTCCGGTCGATACAAGATGAACTATTATTGTCTGACGCTTCACGACTCACGACTCACGACTCACGACTGACAACTCACGATTCACGATTCACGACTGACAACTCACACTTCGACTCCGCTCAGTGCAGGCAACTCACACTTCGACTCCGCTCAGTGCAGGCAACTCATAACTCACGTTTGACGAACTCATGATACACTGACGCCATCACTTCCTCATGCTTACGAACCTCAATTTTTAAAATACGCCTCAATACATCCGGATCCGCTTCATCAATCCATCGGTCTATCTCCCCACTCGATGATGCCCGGTTAGCATGAATCTGCTCACGCACAGCGTACAACACAGCAGCTACATGCTTACATACAGGCCCATGTTCAAAGGGACAGGTGCATTGCCAATTGCTGATCACATCGTGACCCACTAATAAGACCTGGTATGCATCTGTCCCTTCAATCACAGCCGTCCAGCCATCCGCTGTTTGCTTAAGCATCAGCACCTGATGTGAATCAAAATATTCTTTACCCCGCTCTGTAATGAGCAGATGAATATCTTCTTCAAATTGGTCTACCCGAATGCTCATGGACGCAATATCCTGGCTACGCGTGTTGTGCGTCCGGCAGTACAAATAACAGTATACAAACCACTGGTCAATCCGCTTACAGAAATTCTGTCAGATGATGAATGCCCCTGCGAAACAGTAACACCTTTTGCATCAATTATAAGATAATCCATTCCTGCAGATGCCTCATTCCAACGGACTGTGATTTCATCAAAAGCAGGATTGGGATACACTGTAAGTTGGTCTGCGTTTTTATCCAGATCTTCTATGCCGGTGCCATTGACAAACGAAAGAAAAAAATCGATTGAACTTAACACAGCAGGAAAAACACAGGCGCCGTGTGTCAATCCGCTATTCAGATCCACCGCTTCAAGATCAATAGCACCCAATGCATTCATTTCAGCTTCAGCGACAAGTGAATTGGCGGGAGATACAGTTATATCACCACCGCAATAGTAAAGTTTCGTCGGTGAGGTAGGAGCAAAATTATAAGTATCATTTTCTTGTAATGCAATATTGAGCGGATGATTTATATCATTGGCAAGCGCTTCAACAATGCTATCCTGTAACATCCGTTTTACAATCGTGTCACCACCTGCATTGAGCTGTGTAATCAGTGTAGCATTGAGCATAGTTAGGTTAATATTGCCATTGTAAAATGATTCAATGCTCGTTGCATATGGTTCTTTGAATACTTCACTCACATCATTGTATAGATTATACACTTCATTGTAACCTAAAAAGATATATGCTATATACGCAGGTGAATTATAAGATTCATCACTAAGAATTTTATCACGCATCACACCTGAAAGACTATAAGGTCCTGACATATGCGTAGCTGCCGTCACAGGAATAATGATCGACCAAAAATCTTCTATCTCTTTATGCAATGCCATCGAAGCATGTCCACCCTGTGAATAACCAGATAGAAATAAAAAGTTAGGATCGTAATCCGGATCATTCAATTCCAGAAACTCGTACGTTGCGAATAACATGTCAAGCGAAGCAGATGCTTCTGAAGCTGCATGAACGTATGGATGAAATCCTCTTGAATCGCCTAAACCCAGGTAATCCGGAGCTGCGGTTGCAAAACCTTTTCCTGCATAAGCCATGGCAACTTCAAATCCACCTCGCAGTTGTGAAGGCACATCAGTCGGGCCGCTCGTAGTGCCGTGCCCATATACGACGATCGGTAATTGCGTATCGGAAGGCACCTGAGGGAGTACCAATAGACCGGAAGCGGTATCCGGCTGCATGTTGATGTCCAGGGTCTTGTAACGGATCTTATAGAGATCAATATCATAATCGACTAGCTGACCGAACAGGACCAGTAATTCAAATTTGGTGCGGCTACCCAGGAAGGTATAGTCCACCACATACTCCTGGGCTACCAGGTTTTTAGTAGAAATAAAAAGGGCAATGAGAATGAGGAATTTGTGTAAACGATTTGTCATAGGATCTGATTCAGACTATAGTGATTAAATGAAACATATGCATGTCGGGTCAAAAATATAACTAATTTGCCGAATATATAACCTGGTTGCAACTCAGCATGTATACAGTCGAACACATCGGAATCGCGGTCCGATCCCTTGCGGAGAGCGACCCCCTTTTTCAACGGTTGCTCGGGCAGCCACCTTATAAACACGAAGAGATTTCTGAACAGCGTGTGATAACCTCTTTTTTTAAGACAGGTACGGCCAAAATAGAGCTTCTAGAGCCGACAGATCCATCCAGCACTATCCAGAAATTTATTGATGGGAAAGGGGAAGGGATCCATCATATCGCTTTCGAAGTCCCGGATATTCGCGTCGAAATGCAGCGTCTTCGGGAAGAAGGTTTTGATCTTCTGCAAGATGAGCCAACTCGTGGAGCGGACAACAAATGGGTTTGTTTTATTCATCCCAAATCCGCCAACGGAGTACTTGTTGAACTCTGTCAGTCGATCGATGATATGATCCCGATGCAGGATGTGGACGCCTGAACACATCATCATTGCATTTGCAGGCGCCTTCGTGGCGGGTATGATCAATGCACTTGCAGGGAATGGCTCCATCATCACACTAACCATTCTTACAGAACTAATCGGTCTCCCCGGCAATATCGCCAACGGTACAAATCGTATTGGTGTATTGCTCAATGCACTTGGTGCATTTACAGGATTCAATACAAATAAAAAAGTTGATTACCGTAAGCACTTGCACATTATTCTTCCTGTCGTATTAGGCGCAATCATAGGGACTATCGTTGCTACCATGGTAACCAACGAGCAGTTCATGGGTGTGTTCCGCTTTCTCATGATCCTTATGCTCATCGTCATCCTTGTCAATCCGGAACGATGGCTTATTGTTAGACCCGAAAAAAGTTTTATTCCTAAATGGATGGAGTGGCCTGTTTTTTTAATTCTTGGATTTTATGGTGGCTTCATTCAGATGGGCATGGGTGTTTTTTATCTCGCTGTACTTGTTCTTGTCACACGACTCCCGATGATTGAATCGAATGGAATCAAAGCTGTGTCCGTGGGCATCTTTACATTATTTGCTGTCATCATCTTTGCATTTGCAGGTCAGGTAGTTTGGCTCATCGGTCTCATCATGGGGGTGGGACAATTTTTAGGAGGATGGGTTTCTGCGCATTATGCGAGTAAGGTGACGTATGCTCCCAAGATCGCCTACTATGTGTTAATCGTTGCGGTCTTGCTTTCGGTGTTGAAGCTGTTCGACATCTTTTAGGGAAGAAGGGAAGAAGGGAAGAAGGGAAGAAGGGAAGAAGGTATAACAGGATCACGGGATCACAGG